>JAZNXY010000023.1:0-4757 GCA_045594105.1 Acutalibacteraceae bacterium
CCGCTTTGATGTTTGTTAAGAGTCTTCCCCGTGATCCATATTCTCTAATGCGTATTTGCAGCACTGTAACACCAACAGGTTAAAGGAAATATTGTTTTCTGCCGCTGTTTTATTGAGCTTTTCAAACAGCGGCTCAGTGAACCGAACTGTGCGCGCAACATTAGCACTTTTCAACTCATTATCAATTTTAAACATCGTCATCACCAACACTATATTATGACCATTTTTGGTTTCTTTTATATAACCATTTATGGTTGCATAATAGTGCGAGGTGATGTATACTGTAAGGGGTGATGCCTATGCGGTGTGAAAACGAATTTTGTATTTATGAAGAGGGCGGATGGTGCACATTACATTGTGTGGAATTGGATGGGCAGGGACAATGTAAAGAGTGTGTTTATGTAGACATACCGAAAACTCTCTTGCAGCAATGTAAAAAACGACAACTGGACGCTGTCCGCAGTCAAGAGAAAACGGGCAACTTGTAAACGGACGGTTCGGCTGTGCGCCGAACCGTCCGTTTTTATACAGTTTTTGTTTATAGGGTAGCTGCCAGCCGCTTCAGATAGGCGGCGAAATCCGCTCCCACCTCGGGATGCTTCAGCGCCACCTCACAGGTGGCCTGCAGGATACCTAACTTGTTACCCATATCGTAGCGAGTGCCGGTGAAATCCACGCCGGTCATACCTTCCCGCCGCGCCAGGGTGCACATGGCATCGGTGAGTTGGATCTCTCCACCCGCTCCGGGGGGAGTCTCTTCCAAAATATCGAAAATAGCGGGAGGAAGCACACACCGTCCCAACACCGAAAACAACGACAGAATCTTATCCGGCGTGGGTTTTTCGATCATATCGGTCACATGATACAGGTTGTCCGTCAAGGGGGAAACCGCCAACGACGAATATTTTTGGATCTGTTCCACCGTGACCTCTTTAATACCAACCACACCGCGGCCGTACTGCTCATAGGCACGGCACAGCTGACCGCAAGCAGGATCGTCACCGATGATCACATCGTCCCCGTACAGCACGGCAAAAGGCTCATTTCCCACAAAACTGCGGGCACAATTGACCGCGTGTCCCAAACCTTTGGTCTCTTTCTGACGGATAAAGGTAATGTTGGCCAGGTGGGCGATACGGCGCATATCCGCCAACACCTGATCCCGACCGGAAGCTTCCAACCGCTGTTCCAATTCAATGTTGTGGTCAAAGTGATCCTCAATGATCTCTTTCCCACGGTTGGTAATGATCAAAATATCGGTAATGCCGGCGGCCACCGCCTCTTCCACGATGTACTGAATAGCCGGCTTATCCACAATGGGCAGCATTTCCTTGGGCATAGCTTTGGAAGCGGGCAACACACGGGTGCCCAAACCCGCCGCCGGAATGATTGCTTTACGAACAACAGGCATAACAACCTCTCCTTTCGTTCATCACAACGTCAACAACACCATCACATATTGGAGGAACATCAGCACCAGATTGGGAAGGATCGCCGCAAAAAACGAGGTGCCGCCGGTGTTCAAGAAACTCTGGTCATACTGGCTGTCCGGATTGTCCTGCAGTTTACGGGCTTTACGCAACACGTTTTGCATGTACAGATAGTTTCCGAACAAACCAAACAAAATATTCACCGCCAGCATCACCAAAGAAGCAATGGTGATGATCAACAGTAGCAGCGGGGCGTTTTCCGGCAGGTCTACCGGGTTCCCGGTGGAGAGCGCCGTTTGCAACGGTAACAAGGCGGCGTTATAAAACAAAATCAATACCATTTCGAAAATAAAAATCAAAATGCCCCACAACAAATTTTTTCGGTACAACAACCAATGATAGGACAGCAAAAAGGCCGACCAGTTCCAAGAAACCCTTTTGCCGGAGCGACTCATATGGTAAAACCGGGGCAAATAATAGTGAGAATTCGGACCCAACACCTCAGCTACGGTTTCCACCGATACCCCTTCAATACTCTCGGTGCGGGGGATGCCGCCGAAGGGATCCTGCCGCACATAGGGGGCGCCGAAGGGAGTAAAATCGCCACGAGGCGGCGGGGTAAATTGATTGACCTGCGGTTGCGGCGGTTGTTGAGAGGGGGGCGGCACTTGATTGGTAGCCACCGAGGACCAATCCTCATTATCCAGTTCCCGACCGCAATAGGAACAAAATTCCGCAAACTCAAAATTTTCCCGACCGCAATTAGGGCACTGGCGCATGGTCACCTCATTGTCATGAACCGACGAGGCCGCTTCACCGGGCTTGGCCGTTTTTTCTGCAGGATCGGTGCGGGCCCACTGCCGATCGGTACCGTGATCCGCAGCAAAGTGACAGTGCCCCTCTTTCTTCCAGCACTCCCGATGGTGGGGAGCGCCGCATTGAGGACAAGCTACCACATCGTCGGTCTCGCAAAAAAATTGTCCGCACACAGGACAGGATTGCCCTTCATAAAAGAACATGCATACTCACACTTTCTCAGCATAAACTTTAAAGCCTATGAAGATATTGTACCGCGTTTACTCTGTCTTTGCAATCAAAACCGCCATCGTTTATAAAAAGTTAACAACCCGATACCTTATGTATTATCATACCAGTTTTTCTATAAAATTCAACTATATTTTCCTGTTTCAACAGAAAAAACACCGCACGGGATAAATTGCCCGTGCGGTGTTTCCTGCATCTGTATTATACTGTCAATCCACGAGAGGCGGCAAAGGCCTCTACTTCCTCCAGCTTTGGGATAGAGTTCGCCGCGCCTTTGATGGAAATGGCGATTGCCGAAGCAGCGGATGCCAACTGTAGCGCCGCCGCAGGGCCCCGGGTCTCCAACTGGCTGAAGAAATATCCCAAGAATGTGTCACCGGCGGCGGTGGTATCTACCACCGGCACATCCACGCATCCGGCAAAATGTACCGTTTCGCCGTCATCATACACAGCACCGCGACTGCCGAGTGTCAGCAACGTGTGGGCGCCGGGGAACTGCCGACGCATGGCGGCCAGAATAGCCTCCGGCTCTTCCTCACCGGTCAGCAAGGCGCCTTCGATTTCGTTCACAGCAAAATAAGATACTGCCGACAGGGGCCACTCTCTCCAATTCTCCGGGAAGGGGCTGGGGTTGATGATCACCTTCAGGCCACGGGCCGCTGCCTGTTCCAGAATATACGGGATCTCACTGATCTCGTTTTGCAGCACCAGATAGTCTCCGGCATCAAATTTTGACAGTACCTCATCCACCATAGGACGGTCGATCTGTTGGTTGGCGCCGCCAAACAGCAAAATGCTGTTTTGTCCCTTGACATCCACCTGAATGATGGCATGACCGCTGGGACCGTCTATTGTACGTAATTCTTCGGTATTAACACCGCTTTCCTTCAGCAAATTCCGCAGGGCAACGCCGTCGTCACCAATGCAACCGGCATGATACACATCTGCACCGGCTCTGGCTAACGACAAGGACTGATTTAAGCCCTTACCTCCGCAAAACACCTCTTGCTGAGTGGACGCCAAGGTCTCGCCCGGCAACACCGCATGGGGAACCGAGTAAACAATATCTCTGTTCAGCGAACCAAAATTCAAAAACTTCATCAACTGTCATTCCTTTTTCCGGATTTTATGCCAGTATATCGCATTTTGGGGAAATTTTCAAGCACCTATTCGGTGCGTGCCCGCCCCTTGTATGTGCCGACTTTTTGATGAGTAAGATTGTAGGTTTGTCAATGATGTATTACACATTAGGGAAAGCGAACAAGATGTGTTTGGGTGAGCGCCAGTTGAGGGGACGCATAGGGAAATTGTTGTATTGGCGTTGACGAACGGCTAATTGCTTTTTGAAATCATCAAAGGAATAAAATTTGTGAGAAGCATAAAACTCCTCATTATCCTTACGATGGCTGCGCTCCACCTTCCCGTTATGTCGAGGTGTGTATGGGCGGATTAGTTTATGCTGAATACCGAGCTGTTCTAGCGTGTTTTCAAACAAGGACTTTTTGTTTGTCGACCTTGGTGCAAAACGATTGGTGAACTCCATACCGTTGTCTGTTTGAATACACTCAATAGCATAAGGGAAAGCCGCTACTACATGCTTTAGGAATTGCGTGGACGAATATGTGCTGTGCTCTTCAAAGGCTTCTAAATAGCGAAAACGGCTGTATTCGTCAATAAATGTGTATTGGTAAAACTTGTGTTCCTTTGCCTCGCCGGCGAGGCAAGCCTCCGGCACAAACTTCACATCGATCTGCCCTCGTTGTCCCGGGTATTGCATCTGTTCGTATGGCTTAGGGATATATTTGGGGTTGGGGAGCTTGACTGCCATTTGGCCATTGCGTATCAAGACGCGATACAAGCCGGAGATGGATCGAGTATATCCTCTCTGACGAAGCTTTACCCACAGTACGACAAGTCCTGTGTTTGGATTCCTACGCCGCATGTTCCGAATCAGTGTCAGTTCTTCCTCTGTATGCTGGTTGGGGTGGTGATGCGGTCGGTGAGATCTATCCGCAAGAGATTGCAACGTTCCGTCATATCGGCTCATCCAACGGTAGATATATTGGCGATTAGTGTGATAGCGAACGGCTGCTTTGGTTACTCCGTGTTTCTTTGCGTACAAAATTAGGGATTGCCTAAACTGCATGGTTTGTGTTATCTTATTCATAGCGAATAGGGTCACACCTGCCTTTCGGTTTTGTCTCAGCAACTCAACCTTAACACAGGTCGCTCCTATTCGCTATCTTTTTTTATCTTTTGTCACACATCATTGTAACACCTACA
>JAZNXY010000024.1:0-55902 GCA_045594105.1 Acutalibacteraceae bacterium
TCCGTGGGTTGGATTTACCTTGACGCTAACGGCTCTATGACCAAGAGCAAATGGGTACAAGACGGCGGCAAGTGGTATTACTGCGATGCCAACGGCTATATGGTGGCGAACAAAACCGTCACCATCGACGGTAAAAAGTACACCTTTAACGCCTCCGGCGTCTGGGTCGGTTAAATAACGAAAAAAGCGGTGTGTCATTGACACACCGCTTTTGCGTTGTTTATTTACACTTTTCCATAATCAATCGTCCGCATTTATAAACGTCGCCGCCGCCCATGGTAATAACAAGGTCGCCCTTTTTCACGTTTTGTGACACGAAATCTGCGATTTCCGGGAAGGTGGCAAGATAGTGCGCACCGTCAATCTGATCGGTAATACCTGTAGAGTGTACGCCCCACGTATTGGTTTCACGGGAGCCCATAATATCACTGACCACCACCACATCGGCAAGGGAAAGTGCCTGTGCGAACTCATTGAGTAAGCGTGCCGTACGGGAGAAGGTAAACGGCTGGAATACGACCCACACACGTGTAAAGTCCATTTTCTTTGCGGTGCTGAGGGTTGCGGCAATTTCGGTTGGGTGGTGGGCGTAGTCATCAATGAAGGTAACACCGTCGATTTCACCGACAAACTCAAACCGTCTGCCTGCACCCTTGAAGTGGGCAATACCGTCCGCAAGCTGTACAGGGGTGACACCGCAAAGGGTCGCCGCCGCCGCAACGGCTAAGGAGTTGCTGACGTTGTGTTCGCCCGGTACACCTAACGTTACGGTGGTAATAAACTCGTCTTTGTGGTACAGGTCATACACGCCGTACGCACCGTTTTCGGTGCGGATATTTTTGGGATGCCATTCGTTTTCATCGCCTAAGCCGTAGGAAATGAGGGTGGCGTTGGTGAGACCTTCCACCGCTTTAACGGTGTTGGCATCATCGCCATTATAGATAATGTATCCCGTGGTTTTTTTGGAAAAATTACGGAAGGATGCAATCACGTTTTCCATAGTGCCGAAATATTCCATGTGATCTGCATCCACGTTAAGAATTACAGAAATGGCAGGGGTCATTTCGAGGTAATGGTCTTTGAATTCACACGCCTCACACACCATAATGTCACTTTTGCCGGACCGACCGTTCGCATTAATAAGCGGTAAACGACCGCCGATAAACACACTGGGATCTTTTTCTGCCTCCAACAACACCTGCGACAGCATAGAAGAGGTGGTGGTTTTGCCGTGTGTGCCTGCAACACCGATGGTGTTCGCATATTGACGGGTGATGAAGCCGAGCAGCTGTGCACGTTCCATTAGCGGAATACCCGCTTGTTCGGCAGCGACTTTTTCGGGGTTGCTGTCACCGACGGCAATGGTATAAATGACCATATCGGCACCTTTGATGTTGTCGGCATGATGTCCCATAAAAACAGGGATACCGAGTGCACGAAGGCGAGCGACATTGTCTGATTCGTTGTTATCTGAGCCGGACAGTTCATATCCTTTGCCGTGCAAGATTTCGGCGAGCGGACGCATACCCGAGCCGCCGATGCCGATAAAATGCACACGACGTACATTTTCTAAAAGAGTGTCCTTCATAGTCGTTTTTCCTTTCGGTGTGTTTACCTACATTATATTGCGAAAATACAAAAAAGAAAACCCTTTTTTGCAAAAAAATCTGTATTTTGTTTTTATTAAAAAATACCGTTACAGGCATTGCAAAATCGTGTAAAAAATGTTATACTTAATCCCGTATATATAATTAGTTGTATAAATAAGGAAAGGGTTGGCAAATGGCAGAAATCCGTAGTATTTCGCAAGAGGAATTGCAACAGCAACAAGAGTTTGCGGAACGTGTCCGTGAATTGTATATATTGAGAAAAAACGACAAACCGCTTGCGTGTGTACGCACCTATGGTTGCCAACAGAACGTATCCGATTCGGAACGGATGAAGGGTATGCTGGAAACGATGGGCTTTGGGTTTACCGAAGAACCGGCAGAAGCGGATTTTATCCTGTTTAACACCTGTGCGGTGCGTGAACATGCGGTGGATAGGGTGTTTGGTAACGTCGGTGCTTTGAAGCATATTAAAAACCGCCGACCCGAAACACTGATTGCCGTATGTGGCTGTATGGTACAGCAGGAGCACGTGGCAAAGCGGATGAAGGAAAGCTATCCGTTTGTCGGTCTTGTGTTTGGTACCCACGTCATTCACCGCTTGCCCGAATTGCTGTGGCAGGCACTGAACAGCAAAAGACAGTTGTCCGTTGCCCCTGTGTGTGACGGTGTGATCGCAGAGGGTATACCGACCCACAGAGATGGTGATTTTAAGGCGTTTGTACCGATTATGTATGGCTGTAATAACTTTTGCACCTACTGTGTGGTACCGTATGTGCGTGGCAGGGAGCGTAGCCGAGATCCCGAAATCATTTTGAACGAGGTAAAGGAGCTTGTAGCAGCAGGATATACGGACATTACACTGCTCGGACAGAATGTCAACTCTTATGGCAAGGGAGAGGCACACGGTGTGGATTTTCCTGCCTTGCTCACCAAGATAAATGCCATAGAGGGCGATTTTGTCATCCGCTTTATGACTTCACACCCAAAGGATGCGACAGAGCGGCTGTTTGATACCATTGCGGCGTGTGAAAAGGTGTCAAGACATTTCCATTTGCCGTTCCAATCGGGCAGCAGCAGGGTGTTAAAGGCGATGAATCGTCATTATGACCGTGAGCAATATCTGTCGCTCGTGCGGTATGCACGGAAGGTGATACCCGATATTACCTTTACGAGTGATGTTATTGTGGGATTTCCCGGTGAAACAAGGGAAGAGTTTGAGGAAACCTTATCCTTGGTGGAAGAGGTGGGCTTTGCGGCACTGTTTACCTTTATTTACTCACCCCGTGTGGGAACACCTGCCGCCGAAATGCCCGATCCCGTTACGAAAGAGACAAAAACGGCTTGGCTTATGGAATTGACCGACCTGCAGGAAGAAATTGCAGGCGAACGTCAGCAAGCACGCATCGGGAAGGTGTATAAAGCACTGATTGAGGTAGACAGAGAAACCTATTTGGAGGCACGCTTGCAGGATAATACGTTGGTACGTATTACGAATGGAAACGCCGCCTTCGTGGGACAATATAAACAAGTAAAAATCACCGCTGCACGCAGTTTTATTGTGCACGGAGAGATTGTTGAATAAAGGAGAAGATCAGTATGGAAAAATTATTGGAACAAGCCAAAGAGCTCGGACATGCCTTGCAGGCGGATGAGCGCTTTATGAAAATGAAAGCCGCACAGGATGCGGCAGATGCCGATGCTGTTTTGCAGGAGCTTATCGGCGAGTTTAATCTGAAACGTATGGCAATCAACGAAGAGGCGCTGAAAGAGGATGGCGAAAAGGATGCTGAAAAACAGCGTGAGCTGAATGTGGCTATCCGTGAAATCTATGCTCAAATCATGGCAAATCCCAGCATGGTGGCATATAACGAGGCAAAAACCGAGTTTGATAAGGTGGCACAGGGTGTCACCGCTATCATCAATATGGCGATGCAGGGCTTAGACCCCGATACCTATGAAGAAAGTCAGGGCTGCGCAGGAAACTGCTCTGCGTGCGGCGGTTGTCATTAAACGATACGGTTATAAGTAGGGAAGTGAGCAGATGGCGGAATATACGCCGATGATGAAACAGTATCTGGAAATTAAAAAACAGCACGAAAGCTGTATTTTGTTTTTCAGATTGGGTGATTTCTACGAGATGTTCTTTGAGGATGCCGAATTGGTGTCCAGAGAACTGGAAATTACGCTGACGGGCAAGGATTGCGGACAGGAACAGCGTGCACCGATGTGCGGTGTACCGTTCCATAGTTGTGAATCGTATATCGCCCGCTTGGTAGAAAAAGGATATAAGGTAGCTATTTGCGAACAGACCGAAGATCCTGCACAAGCAAAGGGTCTTGTCAAACGTGATGTTATTCGCATTATTACCCCCGGTACAGTCATCGAGGGCAGCATGCTGGATGAAGGCAAGAACAACTATCTTGCGGCACTGTGGATGGATAAAGCACGCACGCAAGCGGGCTTGTGCTTTTGTGATTGCTCTACCGGCGATATTCACGTCACCGCATTGAAGGGTGCGGATATGTCTACCCGCATTACCAATGAGCTCAGCCGTTTTTCACCGTGTGAGATTTTAATCAACACCACCATTGCCGTAGACCGTATGGTACAGTCCTTTATCAGCGACCGATTGGGTCTTGCTGCAGATGTGCGTGAGGACGAAGAGTTTGACATAGAAGTGACGGCACAATGCGTGCGTGCACACTTCGGTGATGACTGTGTTGAGAAGAGCGGCCTCGCTGAACGGGATGCGGCAGTCCGTGCACTCGGCTGTACACTTGCGTATCTGCAAGCCACGCAGATGGGCGGTCTGGAACGCCTTATCAATATTGATGTCTATTCGGATGTGCAGTATATGAAGCTGGACATTTCCGCAAGACGTAATCTGGAGCTCCTGGAAACGATGCGCTCCAAAGAGAAGCGTGGCTCTTTGCTTGGCGTGTTGGACCGTACCTGTACCGCAATGGGCAAACGCCTGATCCGTTCCTGGATTGAACAGCCGCTGATCAGTGCGGCGGCAATCAACGAACGCCTTGATGCGGTAGAAGAGCTGATAGATGACACCGTTCTTCGCAGTGAGGCACGGGAAGGACTACGGGACGTGTACGATCTTGACCGTATCATGACCCGTATTATCTACGGCAGTGCCAACGCAAAGGAACTGCGTTCCCTGTGTCTGACCATTGGCAAGGTGCGGCCCTTAAAAGTACTTTTACAGCATGCGAAAGCACCGCTTTTGCGTACCATTGAGCAGAATATGGATACGCTGGAAGATATCGAACAATTGCTCGAAAGTGCCATCGAAGAGGACCCTCCCTTCTCTGTACGTGAAGGCGGTATGATCCGTAAAGGGTACAATGCCACCTTGGATGAGCTTCGTGCGGATATGCAGGACGGCAAAGGCATTATTGCTCGTGTGGAAGCTGCAGAACGGGAAAAAACAGGCATTAAAACCCTGCGTGTGGGATATAACCGTGTGTTTGGGTATTACATAGAGATTTTGCGTTCGTATACCGGTGAGATTCCACCGCATTATATACGTAAACAGACCTTGGCGAATGCCGAACGGTATATCACCGAAGAATTAAAAGAGTTGGAAACCCGTGTGCTGACCGCAAAGGAACGGTCGATAGCACTGGAATATGAACTGTTCACAAAGGTGCGTACGGCTGTTGCAAACGAGCTTGCACGTATCCAGCGTACCGCAGCAGCGGTGGCACAGCTTGACGTGCTGTCGTGCTTTGCGGAAGTGGCCGCAAGACAGCATTATTGCCGCCCCGACGTACGTGAAAAAGGAGAAATCCGCATTACGGCAGGCAGACATCCCGTGGTGGAATCGTTGTCCGATGTGCCGTTTGTGCCGAATGATACCTTGCTCAATGACGGAGAGGACCGTATCGCACTGATTACGGGTCCCAATATGGCAGGTAAGTCCACCTATATGCGACAGACAGCGCTGATTGTACTGATGGCACAGATTGGTTGTTTTGTTCCCGCATCCGCAGCGACCATCGGCGTGGTGGACAGTATTTTCACCCGTGTCGGTGCGTCCGATGATCTGGCTGCAGGGCAATCTACCTTTATGGTGGAAATGAGTGAGGTGGCATATATCCTCAAGAATGCCACGAAAAACAGCTTGATTGTGTTTGATGAAATCGGCAGAGGCACCTCAACCTTTGACGGTATGAGTATTGCACGGGCGGTACTGGAATACGTTGCAGACGTGAAAAAATCCGGTGCGAAGGCGCTGTTTGCGACCCATTACCACGAACTGAACGTGCTGGAAGAGTTGCTGCACGGTGTAAAAAACTATAACATCGCTGTAAAAAAACGTGGTGATGACATTACCTTCCTGCGCCGTATCGTACGAGGCCCTGCCGATGACAGCTACGGTATTGAGGTGGCGAAACTGGCGGGCATTCCCGATAGTGTGGTTGCACGTGCAAAGGATATTTTACACGAAATTCTCGCAGAAAGCGGCGGTGTACCTGTTGTACGGGAAGTGTGTGCCGTGCCTGCTGAAGAAGAATTGCAGATAAACTTCGGCAATGCCGCAGGAGATGCTTTGGTGGAAGAACTAAAAGGTTTAGACGTAGATACGCTTACTCCCATTGAAGCAATGCAGATTTTATATACGTTAACCAAGAAAGCAAAAGAAATTTAAGGAAAAGGAGAGATACCGATGCCAAAGATTCACGTACTGGACAAGCACACGGCGGAATTGATTGCCGCAGGTGAGGTTGTGGAGCGTCCTGCCTCGGTGGTGAAGGAATTACTGGAAAATACCATAGACGCAGGTGCCGATACCGTCACGGTGGAAATAAAAAACGGCGGTGTCTCTATGATTCGTATTACCGATAACGGCTGCGGCATTGCCTATGAAGACGTACCTCGTGCGTTTTTACGTCACGCAACAAGCAAGGTACGTACCGAAGAAGATCTGGAGTGTATCGGTACACTCGGCTTCCGTGGTGAAGCATTGGCTTCGGTTGCAGCGGTTGCAGATGTCAGACTGATTACCTGTACCGATGACAGCGGTTTGGGTACGGTATACCGTATTGCCGGCGGAGAGGAAATGGAATACGATGAAATCGGTGCCGCAAAAGGCACGGTTATCACCGTTTCGGATTTGTTCTATAACGTGCCGGCACGTATGAAGTTTTTGAAAAAGGACGTCAGTGAAGGCAATGCTGTGGCAGGTGTTGTGCAGAAGCTGGCACTGTCCCATCCGGAGGTTTCCTTCCGCTTTATCCGCGACGGTAAGGAGGAACTGCTGACCCCCGGCGACAATAAGCTGTATTCTTGTATTTATGCAGTGCTTGGCAGAGAGTTTGCAGTGAATCTGATTCCTGTTGACTACACATTAGAGGGTGTACACGTACACGGCTTTTGTTGTAAGCCCTCCGCCACTCGTGCCAATCGCACGATGCAACATTTCTTTATTAACGGCAGATATGTCAAAACCGATACGGCGGCGGTGGCTATGAGCCGTGCGTATCAAGGTCTCATTATGGTTGGCAGATTCCCTGCGTGTGTGTTACATATCGACGTGGCACCGCAGGCGGTGGATGTTAACGTGCATCCCGCCAAAATCGAAGTCCGCTTTGTGAATGAAAAGCCGGTGTTTGATGCCGTGTATCATGGGGTGCGTTCCGCTCTGCAAAGTGGGGACACTTTACAGCAGGCAGTGCTGCCCAAACCCGAAAAGCGTGAAAACGTATTTGCACAAAGACCGGTGCCGCAGGGCAACAGCGGCGTACAAACCGCCTTTCGTGCGGTGGCGGAAGCCAAACCCGTGGTACAGCCCAAGACGTTTGTGCCCGTGGCGGAAGCGGAGGAAAAACCGCCGCTGCGAATGCAGGATGATACGGCAGATTTGCCGATTTCGGTGCCGGTGATTCCAAAACCTGTTGTAAGCACTCAACCTGTGATGAAAGAGGTGCAGGTGCCGACAAAACCTGCTCCGGTGGCGAGTGAACCCGTACCTGCGGAGATACCGGAGGTGACAGAGGAGCAGCCCAAACCCACACCGCGTATTATCGGGGAGGTGTTTACCACCTACATTTTAGCGGAATGCGGGGATGAGCTGTTGGTCATTGATAAGCACGCCGCACACGAACGGATGCTGTATAACACCTTAAAAAACACAGCGGAACCTGCTGCTCAGATGTTGCTCGAGCCCCAAACGGTGACCCTGGACAGCGATGCGTGTAACGCACTGCTGGAGGTATTGCCATTGCTGACAAAGGCGGGCTATATTGTAGAAGATTTCGGCGGCCTTACCGTTTTGGTGCGTGCGGTACCTGTTATGCTGTCCGGTTGTGATGTAACAGCGGTGATCGAAGAGATTGCCGGCGGTCTTGCGTCGGGCAAGCGGGATATCCTGACCGGTAAAGAGGATTGGATATACCATTCTATCGCTTGCCGTGCGGCTGTAAAGGCAGGAGATATGACCACTCTGAAGGAACAGCAGATGCTGGTGGAACGTGTGCTGGAGGACAAAGAGGTACGGTACTGCCCGCATGGCAGACCGGTGTGCTTTGTTATGACTAAAAAAGAACTCGAAAAACAGTTCGGACGGATTCAATGATGACACAAAAAGATAATAAACCGGTCTGCTTAGCAGTTGCGGGGCCTACTGCGTCAGGTAAAAGTGCTTTGGCAGTGGCTTTGGCACAACGGCTTGATGGCGAAGTGGTTTCGGCAGACTCTATGCAGATTTATGATACCATTTCTATCGGCACCGCACGTCCCACAGCGGAAGAAATGCGGGGCATACCGCATCATTTGCTGGGCTTTTTACCGCTGTCGTCGCCATACAGTGTGGCGCAGTATGTGGGAGATGCAAAAGCGGTGATTGCCGATGTGACCGCACGCGGTAAACTACCGATTTTGTGCGGTGGCACAGGACTGTATATGCAGTCTTTAATAGAAAACGTAACGTTTGACGAGCAGGCGACACAAGCATCCGCATTGCGTGATACGTTGCGAGCCCGTGCCGAGCAGGAGGGCGGAGAGGTGTTGCTGGCGGAATTGCGTGAAGCAGACCCTGTCACCGCTGCCAAGCTGCACCCTAATGATATCGGCCGTATTGTGCGTGCGCTTGAGGTGTATTTGACGACGGGACGGACGATCTCCGAACAGGTGCAGGCGTCCCGTGCCGAGCCGCCTTTCTTTGATACCTGCCTCTTCGTGCTGGATTTTCATGATAGAGAGCGACTGTATGACCGTATCCATCGTCGTGTGGATATGATGGTGGAAAACGGTCTGCTGGAGGAGGCGGAGCGGGTGCTGAAAAGTCCGTTTGCACCTACTGCGATGCAGGCAATCGGCTATAAAGAGCTGCGCCCCTATTTCGACGGAGAGTTATCCTTGAACGAGGCGTTGGATAACCTTAAAAAGAGTACCCGTCACTACGCAAAACGGCAGCTTTCGTGGTTTCGCCGTATACCGTATGCACGGTTTTTGTATGTAGATGATTATACGGATATATCGGCACTCACCGATGCTGCTGTTACAATTTTCGAGGAAAGGAAGATACTGTGAAAGCGTTTTTAAGCAAAGCTGCAACCTTTTTACTGTCGGTTGCGTTATTGGGATCTGTATTGCTGCAGATTTTTCCGCTTGTATATTCTTCCGTTTCTACAGAGACGATATATAAATACACGGCTTACGAGAAGGTGAACGTAGATTGTGTGGCGGTGCGTAATGAGACACCCGTTCCGCTGAATACCTCCAACTACGTATTTTATACCGTGCAGAATGGCACACGTGTGTCTAACGGTGGCACGATAGCACAGCTGTACGGCTCCCGTGACGATGCACTTCGTAAAGAACAGCTGGAACAGTTGGACGAGGAAATCGCTTCGTTGAAGGAAATACAGGCACTGGGTGCTGACGGTATGCCCGGTCTGGATATTCTGAATACACAGATTTCGGCAGCGGTATATGAAACCGTAGATGTGGGCACAGCCGCTTCTATAGAAGGATACCGTGAACTGCGTACGAAGCTGTCCGGTTTCCTGAATAAAAAGCAAACGGTCACCAAAAAGCAGGTGGATTTTTCCGCACGGATTACCGCTTTGCAGGCACAGCGTGATGCCCTTGCCAAAGGATATAAGGAGCCGTTGTCCTCGGTGACGGCTCCCGTAGCAGGGTATTTTGTTGACCGTGTAGACGGTCTGGAAGGCGTGCTGAAGGTGGATTCTGTTACCACTATGACCACCGATAATGTGCGTACAGCACTGTCTGCGGATTTGCAGGACGCCAATACGGCATACGCAGGAAAAATCGTCAGCGATTATTCCTGGTATATTGCGTGCGTGGTGCCGGGAAATTATGCCACCGCTTTGGCAGTGGATAAAAGTCTGAAGGTGCGTCTGCCGTTTGTTACCGATGAGGATATTGCGGTGAAGGTTGTCAGCTGTAACCGTGACGTAAACGGTGACTTGGCGGTTGTTTTTTCCTGTGTTACCATGTCCGAGAAGCTGTCCTCTATCCGTCATGAAAAGCTGGAAATCCTTCTTGTCGAGCACACGGGATTGCGTGTGCCCAAACGTGCTATCACCACCAATGCTGAGCAGGAGGTCGGTGTGTATGTCCGTTCGGGGGATATTGTACGTTTCCGTAAAATAAAACAGCAGTACAGCGATGCCGCCGACTATGTCATCTGCACCGAGGAAACCGGTGAGAGCGGGTATTTGCGGCTGTATGATGATGTTATTGTGGAAGGGAGCGATCTGTATGACGGAAAACTCATTCGTTAGGGATAACCTTCTTCGTGTACGCGAACGGATGGAAAAGGCGTGCCTTGCGGCAGGCAGATCCACAGAGGATGTTTCACTGGTGGCGGTTACGAAAACAGTGGATCCGGACCGTATCAACGAAGCGATTGCGTGCGGTGTTACAGCAATCGGTGAAAACCGTGTACAAGAGTACCTTGGCAAAAAAGACGCACTGCATTTGAATGGCGTTACCACCCACCTGATCGGACATCTGCAAACCAATAAAGTGAGAAGCATCGTCGGTGCAGTGGATATGATACAGTCGGTGGATAGCGAGAGGGTAGCGAATGCTATCAGTAACGCCTCTTGTGCATTGGGTATAACCACCGAGGTCTTGATTGAGGTCAACGTGGGCAGGGAACCGCAAAAAGCGGGTGTTTTGCCGGAGGAGCTGCCGCTTCTGCTGGAAAAAACAGCACAGCTGAAGGGTGTGCGTGTCAAAGGGTTGATGACCGTTCCGCCTATTTTGGACACAGAATACGAAAAAAGAAAAATATTTTCACAAATGTTTCGTCTGTTTATTGACAATCGTGCAAAAAAATTAGATAATATAGATATGCAGATACTTTCAATGGGCATGTCCGATGATTTTTACGAGGCGATTCTGGAAGGTGCTACAACCGTTCGTGTCGGCTCGGCAATCTTTGGACGCAGACAATACTGAACACTATAGAAGATATTATATTCGGAGGTTTAGAAAATGGGATTTATTGAAAAGATTGTAACGGCTATCAATCGTCCCCCGGAAGATGAACTTGAGGATGACGTAATGGTGGAAGAAGAGGAAGAACTGGTCACCAGAAAACCCGAAGCACCGCACGTTGTAGGGGACGAAGAACCTCGCAAAGGTAACAAGGTGATGAATATTCATGCGACTGCGCAGCTGCAGGTTGTGCTTGTCAAGCCCGAGCGTTTTGACGACGCCAGCACCGTGGCAGATCACCTTAACTCTAAACGTACCGTTGTGCTTAACCTCGAATCTGCCAACAAGGACGTGGCACGTCGTATTCTGGACTTCCTGAGCGGCGTAGCGTATGCCAATGACGGTCAGATTAAGAAGGTGGCAAATTGCACCTTTATCATCACACCCTATAACGTAGGTGTGATGGGCGATCTGCTGGACGAACTGGAAAATAATGGCCTCTACTTCTGAGGATACTCTTCTGCTCGCAAGGGCGGAGGATGCGGTACAGCTGTGCGATAAGCACAGCTATCCGCATTTTGTGGGGTTTGTTGACGAAAGACAGCGTGCTTTGATTGCCGCCGCTTTTCGCCATACACCGCACGCAGTGTGCCTCTTTTTCGGTGGCTACGAAGGGGCGGAACGTACACTTTTTGGTGCCTTTCCGTCTTTTATGCAACCGGAGACTGCGCTGTTTCCGCTTGTGGCATTGGAATGTACCTATCGTGAAACCGCAACCCTTACCCATAGAGATTTCCTGGGTACCATTCTGTCTCTCGGTGTTAAGCGGGAGAAGGTGGGAGATATTCTCTGCGGCAACGGCAGGACGGTTGTGTTTGTCGGAGAGGATATTGCACCGTTTTTGTGCGATCAAATCACAAAGGTCGGTGGCGAAGGGGTTACGGTGACTGCAGGACTGTCGGCACCGCTTGACATCACCCGGGCGTATAAGGAAATCAATATGACGGTGGCATCTCCTCGTTTGGATAACGTGGTGAAGGCGCTGACCGGCTTGGCACGTGAAAAAGCTGCCGTTTTGATTACAAGCGGTTTGGTTTCTTTGTGCCACCAACCGTGTGAGTCGGTATCAAAGACGGTTTTGGAAGGCGATATTGTATCTGTGCGTGGATATGGTCGTTTTCGGATTGTTTCTCTGTCCAATCTCACCAAAAAGGAACGGATTGTTTTGGTGGCTCATAAATATCTTTGAAATCTGGAGGAAACGAGTATGTATACTGTAGAAGAGATCCGTAATATTACTTTTACCAAGGCACTTGGCGGTTATAAAACCACTGAAGTGGATGATTTTATCGATACCTGTGCAGATACCGTGGAAGCGTTGGTTGCAGAAAACGAGGATTTGAAAAAGAAAATGGAAGTTCTCGCAACCAAGGTCAGAGAGTATCGTGATGAAGAGGATAGTATCCGTACTGCACTGCTCAGTGCACAGCGTTTGGGTGATACTGTGTTGCGTGAAGCGAAGCATAAAGCACAGCTGATTTTGGATGATGCACAAATCAAAGCCGAAAAAATCGAAGAGGTAGCCCAACAGCAGATTCGTGAACAGATGGAAGAACTGGAACGTATGAAGAAGCTGGTGGGTGAATTCAAAACCCGCATTCTGAATGTTTACCGTGAGCATCTTGCTATGATTGATGTACTGCCGGATTATCGGGCGGCAGATGAGGATGCTGCAGAGGAAGAAGCACCCGTAGAGGAAACGGTTGCGGAAGAAACCGTGGAAGAGGCAGCACCTGTGGAAGATACCACGGAAGAAGCTCCCGCAGAGGAGATACCTGTTATGCCGGCAGCACCGGATGCAGCCGAGGAAACGGAACCCTCTTTGTTTGAAGATGAAGAAGGGGAAGCCACCAGCCAGTTTACCAATCTGAAATTCGGTACGGATTACAGTATTGAAGATGATGACGAAGACGAAGAAGACGAAGAATAAGCACAGATCAGAACATAAACATATTCTATGCGACGTGTCGCTGACGATACGTCGCATTTTTTAAGGTAGAGAGATATGAAAAAGTTTTTTGAAGAGTTTTCCTTTGAAGGTGCGGCGAAATATCGCTTGTGTATGTTGCTGCCCGCCGTATTGCTTGTTGGCGTGGACCAACTTTTGAAATACTTTGCCACTACTTTGTTGAAGGGTGCGCCCGCAAAGGTGTTGTGGGATGGTGTATTTGAATTGCTGTATGTGGAAAACCGTGGTGCAGCGTTCAGTATGATGCAAAACGCACGGTGGTTTTTCATAACCCTGACAAGTGTGGTAATGATTTTTCTGCTGCTTGTGGTAATGAGCGGCAGATACCGTCGGTCTATGCTGTTGAATATCAGCTTTGTTTTGGTAATCGGCGGTGGTATCGGTAATCTTGTTGACCGCATTGTGAACGGCTATGTGATTGACTATTTGTATTTTAAGCTGATAAACTTCCCTGTTTTTAATTTTGCCGATTGCTGTTTGGTGATCGGTGCAGCATTTATGCTGGCATTTTTCTTCTTTGTATATGAAGACACTTCTAAAAATACGCCTAAAAAGGTAACGAAGGATTCCGGAAATGACAACGAAGATTTGGGAAACACCTGATAGTGCAGCCGGTGGACGCATCGATAAGCACCTGTCTGAGTGGCTGGATATGACCCGCAGTGCTGTGCAGACGCTACTGGACAACGGCAACGTGGTAATAGACGGCAAGGCAGTGGGTAAGAATTACCGTTTACGTGCAGGGGATACGGCAGAGGTTACTATACCCGACCCCACGGTATACGAAGCTGCGCCTGAAAATATACCGCTTGAGATTGTGTATGAGGATGCGCATCTGCTGGTTGTAAATAAACCGAAGGGTATGGTAGTACATCCTGCGGCAGGCAATTACAGCGGTACGCTGGTAAATGCCTTGCTGTATCATTGCGGTGATTCGCTTTCGGGGATTAACGGTGTGCTGCGTCCCGGTATTGTGCACCGTATTGATAAGGATACAAGCGGCCTGCTGATTGTTGCTAAAAATGATAAGGCACATGTAGGGTTGGCAGAACAGATAAAGGCACATACCTTTACACGTGAATATGAGACGGTTGTGTACGGCAATGTCAAGAATGACGAGGGCACGGTGTCTGCACCGATCGGCAGACATCCCGTACACCGCAAAAAAATGACGGTAACGTCGGTCAATTCTAAGGATGCCACCACACACTACCATGTGATTGACCGTTTCGCAGGCACCGCTAACGTATCGCCTTATACCCATCTGCGTTGTCGTCTGGAAACGGGTCGTACCCATCAGATACGTGTACATATGGCGTATATCGGACACCCCGTGGCAGGGGATATGGTTTACGGTCCCGAAAAACATAAAGAGCTGTGTGGGCAGTGCTTGCACGCACGGGTGATCGGGTTTGTACATCCGATAACAGGAGAATATATGGAGTTTTCTTCTCCGCTGCCTGCGTATTTTGAAACGTTTTTAGAAAAATTGCAAAAAAACAACGGATGACAAGCGTCATCCGTTGTTTTTTTATCTTTTTACTTTTTGAAGCTGTCCTTTAACGAAACCGAACGGTTAAAGACGAGATGCTCGGGTGTACTGTCCTTGCTGTCTACGCAGAAGTAACCTTGTCGCATAAACTGATAAGACGCAGGTGCGGTGGCCGTTGCCAAAGCCGCTTCCACCTTACACCCTGTCAGTACTTCGAGGGAATTGGGGTTTAAGCAGGAAAGGAAATCCTTGTCACCTGCATCGGGGTCGGCATCCGCAAAGAGAGACGCATACATTCTGACCTCTGCATCCACCGCTGTTTTGGAATCTACCCAGTGGATAGTACCTTTTACCTTGCGGCCGTCAGGGGTGTTGCCGCCCTTGGTTTCGGGGTCGAAAGTAGCGGTTACTTCGATAATGTTGCCGTTTTCGTCCTTTTTGCAGCCCGTACATTTGACAACGTACGCAGACTTCAAACGCACCTCGTTACCGGGGAACATACGGAAATACCCTTTGACAGGTTCTTCCATAAAGTCATCCTGTTCAATGAACAATTCTCTTGAGAAGGTGACGGTATGGGTGCCGCTTGTCGGGTCTACGGGATTGTTTTCCACTTCAAAGCTTTCTGCCTGGTCGGCAGGGTAGTTTTCAATCACCAGCTTTACAGGGTGTAACACTGCCATCGCACGGGTAGCATGTGCATTGAGGTCTTCACGCAGACAATGCTCAAGCAAGCCCATTTCTACGGTGTTGGGCACCTTCGCCACGCCGATGCGATCACAGAAATCACGAATGGAAGCAGCGGTATAACCACGGCGGCGCAAGCCGCACAAGGTGGGCATACGAGGGTCATCCCAACCTGAAACGTATCCTTCTTCTACCAACTTGCGGAGCTTTCTCTTGGACATAACGGTGTAGTTGATGCCAAGACGAGCGAATTCGATCTGCCTGGGATTGGCATCCAAATCCACGTTTTCACGTACCCAGTTGTACAACGGTCTGTGATCCTCAAATTCCAAAGAACACAGCGAGTGGGTGATGTCCTCCATCATATCTTCGATCGGGTGTGCATAGTCGTACATCGGATAGATGCACCATTTGTCGCCTTGGCGATGATGATGCGCATGGTTGATACGGTAAATGACGGGGTCACGCATATTGAAGTTGCCGCTCGCAAGGTCAATTTTTGCACGAAGGGTCATTTTACCGTCGGGGAACTCTCCCGCCTTCATACGTGCAAACAAGTCAAGACTTTCTTCGATAGGACGGTCACGGTACGGACTGACCGCAGGGTGAGATAAGTCGCCGCGGTTGTTGTGCACTTCGTCGGGAGATAGCTCACAAACGTAAGCGAGCCCTTTTTTGATAAGGCCAACCGCCAACTCGTACATCTTATCAAAATAATCGGAGGCGTAATAGAAACGGTCATCCCAGTCAAAGCCCAACCAATGGATATCCTCTTGAATGGCATCCACGTATTCGGTATCTTCCTTGGTGGGATTGGTGTCGTCCATACGGAGATTACAGATGCCGCCGTATTTGAGTGCGGTACCAAAGTCAATACACAGTGCTTTGGCATGACCGATGTGCAGGTAGCCGTTCGGCTCGGGAGGAAAACGGGTGTGCACCTGTTTTCCGTAGCATCTGCCGCCTTCTTTTAATTCCTCGTCAATGATAGCGTGAATAAAATTGCTGCTGCCTTCGTTGACGGTTGCTTTTACTTCTTCTGCCATAATTATTCCTCACTGTTCAGCGAATTTGCTCATTCTTGCCAATACACGTTCTTTGCCGAGTAACTGCATAATCGCACAAAGATCGGGTGTGTTGCGGCGACCGGTTACGGCAATGCGGATGACGGTGGAAACGTCACCTACGTGCCCCTTGAAAGCATCGGGATTCTGCTTGTATGCCTTGACATCGGGGGAGAAACCGAGGTCGGCACAGATAGATTTTACGGTATCAAACCACGCCTGTTTATCTTCGTTGGGGTCATATACCTTGGCGTATGCCTCCAGAATAGCCGCCGCATCGGCAGGGGCGATATTCTCGGGAAGGACATCTACAGGGGAGAAGGTCTCGTCAAAGAAGTATGCCGCATAATCGGGGGCGTCACTCCATTTAGCGAGGTCCTTACGTGGCTTGTTACCGCCACGGTCGATATCAAAGATGCCAACGGTGAATGCCGCATCTCTTTCTAACATTTCCGCGAAGGTGGGGTTGTATGCTTTTGCCCACGCAAGAACATTGTCGGCAACCTCCTTGGCGGTCATACGGGAAATGACGTTTTTGCTTACGTCATTTAATTTCTGCATATCAAACAGTGCGCCCGACACACTCATCTTTTTGAGGTTAAAGGGGAACTTTGTGCGGTCGGCATCGGGGTTGGCACGACGCCAATCCTCGAAATCGCTGTTGGCGACGGTCATTAAATACTCCAGCACACTTTCCTTCGGATATCCCTGCTCTGCGTAGTAGTGCATAGCGGCTTCAGGGTCTTTGCGTTTGGAAAGCTTACGTTTGCCGCCGTTGTCCTCTTTCATAATAGGGCTGACATGTGCATATTTCGGCGGCTTGAAGCCGAGCATCTGGAACAACTGTAAATGCTTCGGAACGGAGGAAATCCATTCGTCGCCGCGGATAACGTGGGTGGTACGCATTAAGTGATCATCCACTGCGTGTGCGAAATGGTAGGTCGGAATACCGTCGGATTTCAACAGCACCAAATCCTCGTCGTTTTCGGGCATTTCAATCGTGCCTTTAATCATATCGGTAAACTTGATGCGACGGCTTTCATCGCCGGGAGAACGCAGACGAACAACAAAGGGCTGTCCTTCGTTGATACGTGCCAAAGCATCATCAACAGAGATGTTGCGGCATACGGCATATTGACCGTAGTAACCGGTTCTTGCCTTGTCCGCTTCCTGCTTTGCTCTTGCGGCCTCACGTGCTTCCTCGGTACAGAAGCAGGGATACGCAAGACCTTGCTCTACCAGGGCTTTGACGTATGCCTGATAGATTTTCTCACGCTTGCTTTGCTGGTAAGGGGCATAGTCGCCTTTTACCACGCCGGGTGCTACAAAGCCCTCATCCAGATGAAGACCGTAGGTGTTCAGACCGGTGAGAATATCCTCAGCCCCGCCCTCAACCTCACGTTTCTTGTCAGTGTCTTCTAAACGGAAGTAGAAAAGACCGTCAGACGCATTGGCAGTCAGGCGGTTGATCATCGCAGTAAAAAAAACACCGAGATGCAGATAGCCGGTCGGGCTGGGTGCAATACGGGTGACCCGTGCGTTCTCCGAAAGGGTACGCGGGGGATATAACGCTTCATAGTACGCAGGTGTCTTGTCAATGTTCGGGAACATTGCAGCGGCAAGAGCTTTGAAATCAGACATATTTGTGCCTCCAATTTGCGCAATATATCATATATTTTACAATTTTATATTGAAAAAGTCAATGAAAGTGTGCTAATATATTAAAGAACTTTTTTAAGGGAGACATAACTATGAGTGAAAATGAGATTCTGCGCCCGAAAAGAGCACTTAGTTGTATTCAACCGACCGGTGCACCTACCCTCGGTAACTACCTTGGTGCATTGCGCAATTGGGTGGGTATGCAGGACGAATTTGAGTGTGCATTTGCGGTTGCCGACCTGCACGCATTGACGGTGCGTCAGGAACCTGCCAAGCTGCGTCAGCAGATTATGGAAATGTATGCACTGCTGCTGGCTATCGGCCTGGATCCGAAAAAACATATGGTTTTTGTACAGTCGCACGTACCTGCACATACGGAGCTTGCCTGGTTGCTCGCTTGCTGTACCCAGTTTGGTGAGCTTTCCCGTATGACGCAGTTTAAGGATAAGTCTGCAAAGCATGCGGACAATATCAATCTGGGGTTGTTTGCGTACCCGACCTTGATGGCAGCGGATATTTTGCTGTATCAGCCCGATTATGTGCCTGTCGGTGCGGATCAGAAGCAGCATTGCGAGCTGTCCCGTAACATTGCGGAACGGTTTAACGGTGTATATGGAAACACCTTTACAGTGCCGGAACCGTACATTATGAAAACAGGTGCCCGTGTGCGTTCGCTGCAGGACCCGACCAAGAAGATGTCCAAATCGGATGAGAATCAAAACTCGTTCATTTCTTTGAAGGATGATACCGATACCATTATTCGTAAGTTCCGTCGTGCAGTGACCGACAGCGAGGCGTGTGTGCGGTATGCGGAAGGTAAAGACGGCATCAACAACCTGATGGAAATCTATAGTGCGGTTACTGGCAAAACGCTTGAGGATATTGAAAACGAGTTTGCAGGCCGTGGCTATGGCGACTTTAAGACCGCAGTCGGCGAAGCGGTAGCGGCAGAGCTGGCACCCATCCAGGCACGTCTTGCCGAATTGCTCGGTGACAAAGCACAGCTGGAGGCGCTGATGAAGGAAGGTGCGGAGCACGCAGCGTATGTTGCCGCCCGTACTCTCTCGAAGGTTAAGAAAAAAATGGGTCTCGCTCTCTTGAAATAAGGAAGCACGTCAATGGATTTTTTGTATCACGATAAATATATCGTTGTGTGTGAGAAGCCGGTCGGTATCCTGTCCGAGCCGATGGCACGGGAAAAGAATTTGCCTGCGATACTGCAAAAACAGACAGGTGCGTACAAAATCGATGTTATTCACCGCTTGGACCGTAATGTCGGTGGTGTGATGGTGTATTCCAAAAGCCGTAAAGCTACCGAAATATTGGCAAAAATGATGGCGGCACACCGGTTTGAAAAAGAGTATTTGGCGGTGGTGGAAGGACATCTTCCCGGAGAAAGCGGTACGTTTGAAGATTATCTTGTGAAAGACCGAAAAAACTGTAAAGTATACGTAGGAAAACAAAACGACCGTGATGCGAAATATGCGAAGCTGACCTATGCGGTGCTGGCGGAGAAAAAAGGGTTGTCCCTTGTGCGTGTACAGCTGCATACCGGCCGAACGCACCAGATCCGTGTGCAGTTTGCTTCTCGTGGCTGTCCGCTGATCGGTGATACAAAATACGGCAGACAGGGCACCAAAGACAACGGAAAAACGCCGATTGCACTGTTTTCGTTCCGTTTGGCATTTGCTCATCCTGTAACAAGGCAGCCGATAGAAGGATTTGCTTTGCCGCCGCTAAAAGGTGTGTTTTCACTTTTTGAAAAACAGATAAAAAGCTTGAAAAATACAGAAAAATAGAGAAAAACCTGTTGTTCTTTCGAACAACAGGTTTTTTGCTTTTCAGATATCCCACCGTGCCGTAAAGCGTTCGTATAACCTGCTACTAAATCGAAGCAGGTGGGTGGCCGCCCAATGCTTTCTCGCTCCCTTCGTCCGACATATAGTCGGGAGGTCTGCAGTCCCACATCGGAGAAAGGTCCCCGTATACATAGTGTAGTAGGGTTAAAGAACACAGGTCCGCGAACACCGCAGGATGTTTTGTCGGATAGTTGTTTAGTTTTCTTCGTCTTCGCTGTTTATCTCGTAAAATTCGGATAAACGCTCCTCGAAAATGGCGGCAATTTCATCAAACACCTCATCATCCTCGATGGGCACCAGGACATCTTCACCGTCTTCGTTGGCAACCTCCAGAATAATGAGTTCCCCGTCATCCTCCACCGCTTCTGCGGGGTCAAGCACGGGAACGAGTGCCACATAGCGACCTTCGTCGGTTTCGATGGCATCTAAAACTTCAAACTGGTGTTGAATGCCTTCTTCGTCCACAACCGATACTAAATCGGGTCCGTATTCTTCCATAAACTAACGCTCCTGTCATATATTTTCCTTGTGCTTTTATTTTACTCACAAAACGCCGCTTCGTCAAGTGGAAAAATTAACTGCCATGTACTGCTTCCTCGCATATATTGTATAGAGAAACTGTTTTTCGGGGAGGGGAGAGTGTGACCTACTACTTTTATGTGCCAACTATGACGCAGGCAATGCGTGGAAAAGATGTATTACGTGAAGCGGGGTTGGTGGCGTTTGTGAGCCGTAATACCGATATGCATGCGGGAGAAGGATGCAGCTACAGTATTGCTGTATCGGGGGATGGCGTTCGCGCAGAGCGGGTGTTACAGCAACGCGGAGTAAAGATCACCCGCAAAGCACGAAAGGAGATTTTATGATGCTTTACTGGGATAATGCCGCAACTACCTATCCGAAGCCGACGGCGGTTTCTGCAGCGGTTGCTGAGGCGTTTTCAAAATACGGTGCCAATCCGGGTCGTGGCGGACACGCCTTAGCGTATGCTTCCTCTGAAATGCTGTACCGCTGCCGTGAGACAGCGGCGCATTTTTTTGGTCTTTCGACACCGGACAACGTGGTGTTTACCTTAAATTGTACGATGGCGCTCAACATGGTGATAAAAGGACTGCTGCGTGACGGCGGACGAGCGATTATATCTGATGTGGAACACAATGCCGTACTGCGCCCGATGTTTGCGGTAGCAGGGCGTCGTTTGGACATTGCGAAGGTGAGTTTTTCAAATCCTGCAGAAACAGTAGATAACTTCCGTAATTTGATAAAAACGGACACAAAGCTGATTGTATGTACGCATGCATCCAATGTGTGGGGTGTCACGTTGCCGATACGGGAGATAGGGGCGGTGGCACGTGAACACGGTATACCGTTTGCGGTGGATGCTGCACAATCGGCAGGCGTTTTGCCGATAGATATGGAAAAGGACGCAATTGATTTTCTGTGTGTGGCAGGGCATAAGGGGTTGTACGGCCCTATGGGCACGGGGATGCTGCTCACGTCAGGGGAATATCCGCTGCCCTCTTTTGCGGAAGGCGGAACGGGTAGCCGGTCGTTAGACCCTATACAACCCGGTGAATGGCCCGACCATATGGAAAGCGGCACGCCCAACACCGTGGGGATTTGTGGCTTGAAAGCGGGTATGGAATGGGTGCAGGCACGAGGCATTGCCGCAATAGAGCAGCATGAGCTGTTACTCACCCAAACGGTATATCGTTGTCTCAGGAAAATTCCCTCCGTACAGCTGTATACCCCTTACCCTTTACACGGAAAAACAACACCCGTATTGTCTTTCAATTTTGTTGACAGCCCGAGCGAACAAACCGCAGCATTGCTGAATGAGGCGGGGGTTGCGGTACGAGCGGGACTGCATTGTGCACCGCTGGCACATCGGAAAATGGGTACCGAAAAACAGGGGACGGTGCGTCTTTCTCCGTCGGCGTTAACCGATATGCGGGAATGTGTAAATGTTTGCAAAAAATTACAACAAACTGCTCAAAAAACATTGCATACACCTTGAAATTATGGTAAAATGACATTAAGTATAAGAAGGAAGGGGAAAAGCGGGATGGCAGAATTTTTTGAGACGCTGAAAAACGGTGTCCTGGGATTTTTTTCCACCTTTAGATGGTTTGGCGATACGGTAGATATATTACTTGTCACCCTCATCATTTTCTATGCGATTCGTATGATTCGCGACTCGCGTGCGGAGCAGCTTATCAAAGGCCTCGGTGTGCTGGTGCTGGCGTACGTGCTGGCGGTTGCTTGCAACTTTGTGACACTGAAATATTTGTTGCAGCTGTTGTTTGATAACGCACTGCTGGTGCTGGTGGTGATTTTCCAACCTGAGCTGCGTCGTATGTTGGAAAAAGCGGCTAACTCCCGTTCGGGTCTCCCGACCTTTATCAGTATTTTCTCGGACGAAGAAAAGGAACGGCAACAGGAGGCACTGAATCGTTCGGTTTCTGCCGTGACAGGCGCTATGCGTACTTTACAGCAGATGAAAATGGGTGCACTGATTGTATTTGAACGCAAAACCCGTTTAGGTGAAATTGCCAACACCGGTACGCTGGTGGATGCGACTCCCTCGGATGACCTGGTAGCCAATATTTTCTTCAATAAAGCACCCTTGCACGACGGTGCGATGATTGTTCGTGACGGTTTGGTACATGCTGCCGGCTGTATCTTGCCGCTGTCCGATAATCAGCTTATCAGCCGTGAGCTTGGCACCCGCCATCGTGCAGGTGTAGGCATGAGTGAAAACTCTGATGCGGTGGTGGTCATTCTTTCGGAGGAAACGGGGAATATCTCTGTTGCTGTAGGCGGTAAGCTCGAACGGGATTTTACACCCGAATCCTTGCGTGTAAAGCTCAGCAATGAGCTGGCACCTGTCAATGAAGAACAGGATGAAGAGAAAAAACGTGGCATTTTTAAATTGTGGGGGTGGCTGAAAAAATGAAGAAAAACTTCAGTTTTAAGGCACTTCTGCATAATGACCGTTTGATGCTGCTTGTTTCTTTGATATTGGGTATTGTTGTGTGGGCGATGGTTGTGTACGGCCCCAGTAACGAACAGTCACGCACCATAAGCGAGGTTCCCGTGGTGGCAACGCTTGGCGAGTATGCTGTCGATACGCTGAATCTTCGTGTGTTGGACGATCAGGATCTGAAGGCGAAGGTTGTGGTGTACGGTCGTCGTTCGATAGTGGAACAGTTAACGGCACAGGATATTCTTTTGACGGTGGATACCACCGGTATTATTGCTCCCGGCTCGTACACCCGCTTGGATATCAAAGCGGCGAAAAACGGGAAAATCAGCGACTATACGATTCGCTCGGTAGAGCCCAATACGGCAACACTTACCTGTGATGTTTGGGTAGAGGATATGGTTTTTGCGGTAGAGCCGCAGATTCCCGATATTACTTCGGCGGACGAAACGAAGTATCAGCTTGGTACGCCTACCATTTCCGGTGACGGTGTCGAAAACGCCACCATTAAAATCAGCGGACCCAAAACAGAAATTGAATCTATCGCATCTGTTGTGGCGGTAACCGATAAGCAGGCGGCACTGTCCGAAACCGGTGTGTTTGATGCAACCATTAAAGCACTTGGCAAGGACGGCAAAGAGGTGGATGTGCCTCATTGTGATATGAGTGTCAAGAACAACGCTGTAAAGGTAACGGTACCGATTTTGTTCTATAAAAAGGTAGATCTGCAGTATACCCTGCTGAACGCACCCACTGCGTATGCACAAGCGGAAAAGCTCTTTACGTTTACGCCTTCGTATCTGGAATTGTGGGGTGCAGAGCAGACGATTGAAGATTTTGAAGCTTCTCTTGCAAACCTCTGTACGTTTGACTTTGATCACTTGTCTAAGGATAAGTTGACCCAAACGTTAGATTTACAGGTTCCTGAAACGTTAAAGGTTTTGGGAGGCGTGGAACAGGTGACGGTGAAGTTTAATCCCGGTACCGCTGTTTCCACCAAGACCGTGACGCTCCCGCTGACCAATGATACTGTGAGTGTGATAAATTGCCCGAGCAATGTTGTGGTGGTGCCTACCGAAACCGCCCTGTCTAACATCGTTTTGTGCGGCCCTGCACACGTTTTACGTAACGTCAGTGCTGCGGATTTGATAGCGGTGCTGGATCTTAAAAACGAAGATGCACAGGGACAAAAAACACTTGCTACACGTATTTCTTTGCCAAAGCACCCTAATGTATGGGTGTATTACGGTGAAACACAGGTGGGTTATGACGTGCTTGTGACGGTCAATACAAAATAAAAACAACAAAACGACCTGACGGCGGATACTGCGGTCGGGTCGTTTTTAGGTGAGCTATGGAATTGAGAAAAAATATGGAGATACCGCTTGCCGTGACAGGTGTGACGGGCGAAGGGAACGGTATCGGCAAAAGTGAGAACGGTATGGCGGTTTTTGTGCCTTATACGGCGGCGGGAGACGAAATTACCTGCCGTATTCAGAAGGTGGACAAGCGCTATGCCTTCGGCAGGATGACCGCTTTGCATACGGCTTCAAATGACCGTGTAAAAGACGGTGAGCGCTTTTGCGCTGTGTATGAAAAATGTGGCGGCTGTGTGTGGCGGCATGTAACGTATGAGGCGGAAGCACGGTATAAATGGCAAAAGGTGGCGGATGCACTTGAACATATCGGTGGCCTTGATATAACCCCCGAGCCCATTGTGGCTGCCGAAAATGCCGATCGCTACCGTAATAAAGCACAATATCCGCTTGGGATGCAAGATGGTAAAATGGTGGCGGGCTTTTATGCGCCACGCAGTCACCGTGTCATTCCGTGTGAGGATTGTGCACTGCAGCCCGCCTTTTTTGCGGATATTTTACGCACGGTACTGTGTTGGGCGGAGGAGAACGGTGTGACGGTGTATGACGAAACCGTGCATAAGGGACTGTTGCGGCATATGTATATCCGACACGGTGAGAAAACGGGTGAAGTCATGGTGTGCCTGGTGGCAACGTCGGGTAAATTACCAGCCCTGCCTTCGCTTGTAGAGCGGCTGAAAGCGGTGACACCGCAATTGCGTTCGGTGGTAGTAAATATCAACCGTAAAGATACCAATGTTATTTTAGGCGATGAAGAGTTTGTGGTGCACGGCGAAGGATATATCACTGACATTCTGTGCGGCTTACGCTTTAAACTATCTCCTCGTGCTTTCTTTCAGGTAAATCCTGTACAAACCGAAAAACTGTATGCCTTGGCAAAAAAGGCACTCTCGCTGACAGGGAAGGAGACACTCTTAGACCTGTACTGCGGAACGGGAACCATCGGTCTTTCTATGGCAGATAAGGTGAAAACACTTATCGGTGTGGAAATTGTGGCACCGGCCATTGAAAATGCCAAACAAAACGCGGCTGATAACGGTATTACCAACGCACGCTTTATCTGTGCGGATGCTGCCACTGCAGCAAGGCAACTGGAAAAGGAAGGGGTACGTCCCGATGCGGTGGTGATTGACCCGCCCCGTAAAGGATGTGATGAAGCACTGCTGGATACGATTGCTGTAATGGCACCGTCGAAAGTGGTGTACGTTTCCTGTGACCCTGCGACATTAGCACGTGATTTGGCACGTTTTGCAGTGCGTGGCTATGATGCCGTCTCGGTCACCCCCGTAGACCTTTTCCCCGGCACACAGCATTGCGAAGCCGTGTGCTTGCTGACCAAAAGAAACGGAGATACTGTATGAGAATTACGTATATTCATCATAGCTGTTTTTTGGTGGAAACGAATCGCTGCTACTACTTGTTTGATTATGAAAAAGGCAATTTGCCAACATTAGAGACGACAAAACCTATTTTCGTATTTGCCAGCCACTGGCATCATGACCACTATACCGCAGAAATTTTTCCTAAATTGAAAAGTATGGGTATGCAAACGGTACAAGCCGTTTTGTCTGAAGAGATTTATATTCCCGAAAATGTAGATGTGTTGCAGGTTGCCGCAAACAAAGAATATCGCTTAAGATCGGGGCAAACGCTTACCACCTTTTTGTCTACAGATGTCGGTGTTGCATTTTTGATTGAAGACGGCGGAGAGGTTATTTACCATGCGGGTGACCTTAACGATTGGGTATGGGAAGAAGAAAGTGCTCACGATAACGAGCGGATGACCAAGGCGTACAGAAAACAAATCGACCTGCTTGCCGAGAAATTAAACGGCAAAGAAATAGATGTTGCCTTTGTGGTGTTAGACCCACGACAAGAACAGAATTACGCCGGGGGTATGTGCTACTTTTTGGAACACGTTCCCGCAAAAGCGGTATATCCGATGCACTATTGGGGACAACCTGAAATTATCAAAACGTTTTTAGCGGAGTATCCGCAATATGCAAATACAATTCAAATGACAGAACGATAAAGAAAAGAGGAAAAGATTATGAAATTCAAAATGGTTCACGAAAACTACAATGTTGCCGATTTGGAAAAGTCTATGGCTTTTTATGAAAAGGCGTTGGGGCTTAAGGAAGTGCGCCGCATAAACGGTGACGGTTTTACCATCGTGTACGTAGGCAATGCGGAAAGCGACTTTGTGTTAGAGCTTACCTGTCTGGAAGAGCATCCGCAAAACTACGATTTGGGTGAATGTGAATTCCACCTGGCGTTTGAAGCGGACGATTACGATGCGGCATATGCTTTACATAAGGAAATGGGTTGTATCTGCTATGAAAATCCGGCGATGGGTATTTATTTTATTGAGGACCCCGACGGGTATTGGCTGGAGGTTGTGCCGCCAAAGAAATAAAGGGATATCAGCAGGGAGGAAAAGGTATGCAGGAAGGTATTACAAGAAGAGAAAAAGCGGTAACCGATATAGAGGAAATTTGTCGCATTTTGGATACGGCAAAGGTAATTCATATAGGTATGGTGGATAACGGTGAGCCGTACGTAGTGCCGATGAATTACGGATATACGATGCAGGACGGTAGGTTGACCGTCTACTTGCACGGTGCGAACACCGGCAAGAAAATTGACATTTTACGTAAAAATCCGAAGATTTTCTTTGAGCTGGTTTGCGATACCGAGTCTTTTGAAGGGGATATTGCGTGCCAGTACGGCATGGCGTACGCCTCTGTTATGGGCAAGGGTGTTGCGACACTGATAGAGGAGTTGGAAGAGAAAAAATATGGCTTGTCCGTTTTGATGAAAACCCAGACGGGCAAGGATTTTACCTTCACCGATCGGATGGTGGGTATTGTACAGATTATCCGCATAGACGTGGAAAAATATACCGCCAAGCACCGTCCGAAGCCGCAAAAAAGATAAAAAAAGGAAGCGACGTTACACGTCGCTTCCTTTTTTGCTTTTCATATCCGATACGGCAATCAAAACGCTTGCCGCAATAACCAATACCGAGCCGATGGCGGAACGCACACCGATGATTTCCCGGAAAGCTATGGCACCGATAAACACACCCGTAATAGGTTCTATCGTGCTTAAAATGGAGGCACGTTCACCACCGATCAGCAGTGTGCCTTGCTGGAATAAAATCACTGCACCTACGTTTATAACTATAGCAAGCAAGAAACATAACAGCCAACCGACTACAGACGTGGGGAAGGTGATGCCGCCGCTTACAAGGAAAACAGGAGCCATCACCACCGTGCATATCACTGAAAGGTATAACGCCAACCGAAACCCTGTAACACCGTGTAAATTACAAGCAGACAGTAATATCACGTATGCGGCATAGGCAACGCCTGATGCCAACGCCAAAAGTGCGCCGAACGGGTCAAGCGGTTGTGAAGGATCATAAAACAGACCGATGCCGACAGCACATATAATGACCGATATAATACTCCCTATGTGCGGCTTCTTTTTTAAGAAGACGATGCCGGCCAACACCACAGTTGAGGGATAGATAAAATGTAGAACGGTTGCCGTGCCCGATGCCAAAAGGTTATAGGATGTAAATAAAAGAAAAGGCGTAATACAGCATCCTGTTAAACCGATGACGGCAATGGGCAGCAATGCTTTTGCAGGAATACGAAGTGTGCGGTCTCTCCACACAGTCAAAGCACCTAAAACGGGTATGGATAACAGATTACGTAAAAACACCACGCTTAAGGAGTTTACCCCCTCAGCATAAATGCTTTTGGTAATAAGCGGCATACAGCCGAACAAAAAGGCACTGGCAATAACAAGGCAGTACCCTGCGGTAACAGAAGATTTTTTCATGCTTTTTCCTATCTGCGAATGGAATTGGCTTTAATATTGCTGTAAAAACTGACACTTAGCACTAAGCCGATGGCAAGATACAAGGTCAGCACCGACGTACCGCCGGCACTAAAGAAGGGAAGGGTAATACCGATAATCGGTAACAGGCGTACGTTCATACCGATATTGATAATCGACTGAAAACCAATCATTGCCATAGTACCGATACACATATATTTGCCGAGTGCGTCACGGGCACGCATAGCGCATCGCCACAGCTCCAGGGTGAGTAAGGCGAGCAGGGCAAGCAGTAAAAGTGAGCCGATATACCCGAACTCTTCTGCCGCAACGGTAAAAATAAGGTCATTGTTACGTGCAAACAACCCCGGATTGCTGCCCTTTAAGAAGCCGACCCCGAATAGTTTGCCCGAGCCCATTAAAATAATACCCTGTTCCTGCTGCCAACCGTATGTCTCGGTGTATAGCTCGGGTCGTAAAATTGAAAGAATGCGTCCCTTTTTATCGTCGGTCAGGTTCATCCATACAAACGGTATCGCAACCAGTACAGCTGTGATTGTGCCTGCAAAATATTGCCATTTCAGCCCTGCCGCAAACATCATTGCGACAAACATAAGTCCGAAAACCAGTGCCGTACCGTCGTCACCCTGCAGGAAAATCAAGCCGATAGGTGCAAGAGCGTGTGCACCGAGTAACAGAATGTTGCGGGGTGCGTTGATGTCCTCGCCAACTGCCGCCAAGTGTCGGGAAAAGGTGATGATGAATGCAATTTTTAACAATTCCGACGGCTGGAAGGTGAGCGAAAAGGAGCCGATAGAAAGAGCGAGCCATGCGGTATCATCGGTACCGCTGACGTTGAGTCCCAACGGTGTAAAGGTGAGCAGTACCAGCAAAACGGCCAAACCGGTGATGACAGGCCAGACACGGCAGATGTCGTCATAATCGATTTGTGAAATCAGCAAAGCGAAAATAAAGCCCATAACAGTGGCGCCGACTTGGGTGATAATACCCTTCCATCCGTTGCCTGCGGAAAGGTTTGCAGACAGTACTAATAAGCATCCGTACAAGGAACACAAAAGGCACAAAATCAGCAGCCGAAAGTTGGTATTGCGTAATGCAAAACGGAAGTTGCTGCCGCCTTTCATCAATTTCATGTCTGCTCACCTCCTTTTAGCAGTTCTTTTTATACAGTATATTTCTTTTTTTTGATTTTTTCAAGACAAACCCTTTAATTATGTAAAAAAATGTGTTATGATACTTTGAGGATGATGTAAAAAGGAGGGGAATTATGCACGAACGTTGGGAAACCCATTCTGTCGCAGAAACGGAAGCAGTTGGTGAAGAGCTTGCAAAAGCACTATGCGGCGGACAGGTCTTGGCTTTGTTTGGCGGTATGGGCATGGGTAAAACGGCATTTGTGCGCGGACTTGCCCGTGGGTTACAGCTTTCTGCGGAAGTATCCAGCCCCACCTTTGCTTTGGTACACGATTACGGAGGCAATCCGCCGCTTGTGCATTTTGATATGTACCGTATCAACAGCTGGGATGATTTGCTGACCACGGGATACTATGATTATCTGGATGCAGGTGCTATCCTTGTGATAGAGTGGAGTGAAAATATCGAAGCGGCGCTGCCGGAGGACGCTTTGCGTCTGCGGATTTCCGCACCTGACGAGGCCACCCGCATTATTGAGAGGTTTTAAGAGATGAAGATTTTAGCCATAGATACCTCTGCCGTCACCGCTTCTGCAGCGGTGCTGGAGGACGGTGCGTTAATAACCGCCACCGAATTACGCAGTAAGATGACACATAGTCAAACGATACTGCCAATGGTGGAGAATATGCTGAAAAACGCAGCTTTGTCCCTAAAGGATATAGATGTGGCTGCGGTGAATGTCGGCCCCGGCTCTTTTACGGGGGTGCGCATCGGTGTTGCGGCTGTAAAGGGATTCTGCTTTGCAGACGATATTCCCTGTGCGGCGGTGTCTACGTTGGAAAGTATGGCATATAACTTTCTCGGATTACCTGAAAAACAGACGGTGTGTGCAGTAATGGATGCACGCTGCGGACAGGTATATACCGCAACCTTTGAGGTAGGGGATGCCGTGACCCGTCTGACGCCCGATGAGGCGATTTCTATCGAAGAATTGGGCAACCGGTTGAAAAAAACAGAAAAATCAGTGATTTTAGTTGGCGATGGCGCAAAACTGTGTTATACTACCCTTGAAAAGGTGGTTCCCAATCTGTATTTAGCGCCTGACCATTTGCGGTATCAGAATGCCATCGGTGTTGCTGCGGCTGCCTATCATAGTGCAGAACGTTGTGATGCTGCCGCCTTACAGCCCGTATACCTGCGTTTGCCGCAGGCGGAGCGGGAACTAAAAGCCAAACAAAAGAAATAAAAATATTGGAGGGTCTATTATGCAAAAACCGTTTATTGCCGATCATCCCCTGATTCAACACAAAGTGACGATCCTGCGTGACAAGCGCACTTCGTCTAAGCAGTTCCGTGAACTCATTCGTGAAATCACCGAACTGTTGGTATATGAGGCAACCCGTGATTTGCCGCTTTGTGCAGTGACCGTGGAAACACCTATGGAAACCACCAAATCCAACGTAATTGCAGGCAGAAAATTGGCGTTCGTGCCGATTTTGCGTGCAGGTCTCGGTATGGTGGAAGGTGCGGTGGAGCTGGTACCTTCCGCACGTGTGGGTCACATAGGTCTTTACCGTGACCATGACACACTGCAGCCGGTGGAGTATTATTGTAAGCTCCCCGGTGACATTGAACAACGTGACGTGGTCGTGTTAGACCCAATGCTAGCTACCGGTGGTTCTGCGATTGATGCGATTGCACAGATTAAAGAACGTCATCCGCGCAGTATTAAGTTTATGTGCATTATTGCGGCACCCGAGGGCTTGAAGGCATTGAATGAGGCACATCCCGATGTGCAGATTTACTGTGCTTCCCTTGACCGTTGCCTGAATGAAAACGGCTATATTCTGCCCGGCCTCGGCGACGCAGGTGACCGTATTTTCGGTACGAAATAATGAGTTGCCCATTCTTTTCACAGAATGGGCAATTTTTTTGGTAAAACACTTTCTTTTTGAAAAAGAAAATGCTATACTGTTAAAAAATTATCAGATAGGGGCTATATATATGCGTGCTGTTATTACAGTTGTAGGTAAAGATACGGTAGGTATTCTTGCTAAAGTATCTGCCAAGTGCAGTGAACACGGTGTCAATGTTGCGGAAGTGACCCAGTCGGTGCTGCAGGACTTGTTTGCAATGATTATGATTGTGGATATTGATAAGTTGGATATTCCTTTTACCGCTTTTGCCGAGCAGATGGAAGCTATCGGCGAGGAAATGCATCTGAAAATCCACACGATGCATGAAGATATCTTCAATGCCATGCACACAATTTAAGGAGTCATACCATGTTAAATGCAAAGGATATTTTGGAAACTATCACGATGATAGATGAAGAGAATCTCGATATCCGTACTATTACAATGGGCATTTCTCTGCTCGATTGTTCGGACGGCGATATGGGGAAGCTCTGTGATAAGGTGTACGATAAGATTACCCGTCGTGCCGAAAAACTGGTGGCAACGGGTGAAACCATAGAAAAAGAACTCGGTATTCCGATTATTAACAAACGTATTTCTATTACCCCAGCGGCGATGATTCTGGCATCTGCGGATAAAAAGGATGCTTTGCGTCTTGCCAAAACACTTGAAAAGGCGGCGGTCACTTGTGGCGTTAACTTTATCGGTGGCTTTTCCGCTTTGGTGCAAAAGGGGTTTGCGGCAGGGGATAAAGAACTGATAGAAGCTATCCCCGAAGCACTTGCTGAAACTAACCATATTTGTGCGTCGGTAAATGTTGGCTCTACCAAAACGGGTATCAATATGGATGCTGTCGGTATGATGGGTCATGTGGTACGTCGTGCGGCAGAGTTGACGGCTGACCGTGATTGTATCGGTCCTGCAAAATTGGTGGTGCTGTGTAATGCACCGGAAGACAATCCGTTTATGGCAGGTGCTTTTCATGGCCCGGGTGAACCTGATACGGTGATCAATGTCGGTGTGTCGGGTCCCGGTGTTGTGCGTGCCGCCCTTGCAAAAGCGGGAGACTGCGACTTGACGCAGGTGGCAGATATCATCAAACGCACCGCATTTAAGATTACCCGTATGGGTCAGTTGGTGGCACAGGAGGCCTCCAAACGTCTGAATGTACCGTTTGGTATCGTTGATTTGTCGCTGGCACCAACCCCTGCGGTGGGTGACTCGGTGGCATATATTCTCGAAGAAATGGGTTTGGATTGCTGTGGCTGCTGCGGTACGACAGCGGCTTTGGCATTGCTCAACGATGCGGTCAAAAAAGGCGGTGTGATGGCATCGTCCCACGTTGGCGGTCTTTCGGGTGCGTTTATTCCTGTCACCGAAGATGCGGGTATGATTGCTGCGTCCCGTTGCGGCTGTCTGCGTATTGAAAAGCTGGAAGCTATGACCGCTGTATGCTCGGTGGGTCTGGATATGATCAATATCCCCGGTGATACACCGGCGGCAGTGATTTCCGCATTGATTGCGGACGAAGCGGCTATCGGTATGGTAAACTCTAAAACCACCGCTGTGCGTGTCATTCCTGCTATCGGTAAACAGGTAGGGGATGAGTTATCCTTTGGCGGCCTTTTGGGCAGCGGCCCTGTGATGCCTATCAATATGGTGTCTCCCGAAAGGTTTATTGCACGGGGTGGCAGAATACCGGCTCCTATGCAGAGTCTTAAAAACTAAAAAGAACGGTGTGCTAAAAAGCACACCGTTCTTTTTTGCTTTATATTATGCCAATGCAGCTTTTAATGCATCTACACGGTCGGTTTGTTCCCAACGCACATTGATGTCTTCGCGGCCGACGTGACCGTAAGCGGCAAGCTGACGATACATGGGTTGACGCAGCTCTAAGGTATCAATGATTGCGGCAGGACGGAAGTCAAACACCTTTTCTACAGCGGCGGCGAGAACATCGTCGCTGTATTTGCCTGTTCCATTGGTTTCCACACGCACCGAAACGGGACGTGCCACACCGATAGCGTATGCCACCTGTACTTCACAGTGCTTGGCAAGACCGGCAGCAACCAGGTTTTTTGCCGCATACCGTGCCATATAGGAAGCGGAACGGTCTACCTTTGTGGGATCCTTGCCGGAGAAGGCACCGCCACCGTGACGGCCATAGCCGCCGTAGGTATCAACGATGATCTTTCTGCCGGTAAGACCGGTATCGCCTTGCGGACCGCCTACAACGAAACGACCTGTGGGGTTTACAAAGATTTTGGTGTTATCGTCCAAAAGATTTGCAGGGATAATCGGCAAAATCACCTCACGGATAACGTCTCGGCGGATAGTTTCGAGCTCCACATCAGAGGTATGCTGGCTGGAAACAACCACAGCATCTACACGGACAGGGGTATCGTTTTCATCGTACTCTACGGTTACCTGCGTTTTGCCGTCGGGCTGCAGATAGGGGAGGATGCCGTCTTTGCGTACAGCGGTGAGCTTTACTGCCAGGCGGTGTGCCAACGCAATAGGCAGCGGCATCAATTCGGGGGTTTCGTCACACGCAAATCCGAACATAAGCCCCTGATCACCCGCACCAATCTGATCATACGGGTCGGCTTTCTTGCTGCCACGGCCTTCGAGGGCATCGTTAACACCCATAGCAATGTCGGGGGACTGTTCGTCGAGCCGCACATTGATTTCGCAGGTGTTGCCGTCAAAGTTGCCGTCTCTGCCGTCATAACCGATGTCCAATACCACACGACGTACGGTAGCAGGGATGTCCACGTTTGCGGTGGTGGAGATTTCACCCATAACCGTCACCATGTTTGTGGTAGCAACGGTTTCACAAGCGACGTGTGCGTTTTTATCCTGTGCCAGAATAGCGTCTAAAACCGCATCGGAAATCTGGTCACAAACCTTGTCGGGATGTCCTTCGGTTACCGATTCGGACGTAAAGAAATGTCTTGCCATATTTTTAACCTCCCAAAAGAAAAACCGCTCGTTTACCGAGCGGTGAGTTGTTTTTCTAAAACCTCATCTGTCGGTCATTACCGCAGGATGTAGCACCTTGCTTTTTTTGCAGGTTGCCGGGCATCATCGGGCCTGTTCCCTCCGCCACTCTTGATAAGGAATATTCAGTTCGCAATGTAGTATAACAAAGGTGTCGACATTTGTCAATACGTAATTTACATAATGCCCTTCCACACCAACAAAATCAATACCAGTGTGACAACAGCCCCTAAAGCCGCAAGGGTAACGGTCAGACGTTTGCGAGGAACGACAGGCGTGTTGGTTTTCGGTAATAATTGTGTGGCACGTAAAGCGGCTGCGGCACTTTTATACAGCAGCATGGTAAAAGCGGCATTGAGTCCGCCTTTTAACAGGTTGAACGGCAAAAAAACGGGGAGTAACATATCCGTAATGGCTTCACGTGGCACGTTCATGTACAGAGGGGTTATCAGATAGTTCCACAAAAGCATACCTGCCGTTGTAACCAGCGCACCTGTTACCAAGCCGATTAATGCGCGAGTTAAGGTTTTCTTGCGGTAATAAATAATGCTTGCCGTACAGACAAACAGGCAGGAAGAAACACAGTTCATCAGCATACCGATAGGGCCTGTAGAGCTGATGGTCACCATTTCTACGAGCGCTACCGCAACACTCATGCAAAGAGCTGCAACGGGACCGAATAAAAAGCCGCCGATGGTTAAAAAGACGTCTTTCGGCTCATAACTTAAAAACAAAACAACGGGGATACGGATCAGTGCTACCGTTATGTAGGATAAAGCGGTAAGCATCGCCATGGCGGTTAAGCGACGTAACCGCTGACTGCGTTCGTTCATGTAAAAACCTCACAAATCCAATAAAATCAATGGTTCAAAAAATGTAAAGAATAAATACTTTACAGAACTATTTGTTCAAAAATTGTTGATATGCGGCAACGGCAAGGGCGTCACAGCGTTCGTTTTCGGGGTGTCCCTGATGACCGTGCACCCAGTGAAATTGCACTTGGTGAATCTCCAATAAAGCGAGCAGTTTTTCCCACAAATCCACGTTGAGTGCGGGCTTTTTATCGGCTTTTCGCCAACCGTTTTTCTGCCACGCATATACCCAGCCCTTCATAATGGCATCCAGCACGTATTTGGAATCACTTGTCAGTAATACTTTGCATGGCTCTTTCAGTGCGGAAAGCCCTTCGATAACAGCGGTAAGCTCCATACGGTTGTTGGTGGTGTTTTTTTCACCGCCCGACAACTCTTTTTCTCTGCCGTTATACCGCAAAACAGCACCCCAGCCGCCCGGACCGGGATTTCCCGAACAGGCACCGTCGGTAAACAATTCAATCTCTTTCATATATGTCTCTCCATCATAGATGTCTCACATTATTTTAACAGATTTTTCGGAATATACAAGAGTGATTTTCAAAAAACTTGCCAATACTCAAAAACGGGGTGGGAGAGGGCGTGCCCTTACTTGACATTTTTGTATAATTAGGGTATTATAATATAATTAGAGAAAAAGCACATATAGCAGGTAAACTGCTTTTTATATTTTTTATGGATACGGCTCCTTAAAACCGCCCTTTTTAAGTCCGTGTCGTGCTAATTGGAAAGGAGAAACATTGTGACAACAACCAAAGAAAAGCGTCCCGCAGATACGAAACAGAAGAAGTATCGCGCACCTCGCAAGAAGCAAGGGAAAGCTGTTGCCCATTCGGCGGATAACAGTGTAGCGGAGGCGACAAAGAAGACGGCGGGGAAAAAGCCGGCTTCGAGCGGCAAAAAGCCGCAAAACAATGGTGCCAAGCGCCAGACGGGATATAAAAAACGTCCGACGACGCAACGACCGAAAGCGGTACCGGATATCCCTGCAAAGCTGACCTTCCTCGGAGGTCTGAATGAAATCGGCAAAAATATTACCTTGTTTGAGTACGGAAAATCCGCATTTTTGATTGACTGCGGCATGTCCTTCCCCGACGACGATATGCTCGGTGTGGACATAGTGTTGCCTGATTTTACCTACGTTGAAAAAAACCGTGAACGCATCCAGGGTGTTATCATTACCCACGGACATGAAGACCATATCGGTGCATTGCCGTATCTGCTGTCCAAAATGAAAGTCCCCGTATATGCTACTCGTCTGACCGCTGCGTTGATTGAGTCGAAGCTCAAGGAGCGTAATGTGCATGCGGAAATCAGGGTGGTAAACGCCGACGGCACCATTGATTTTGGTGACGTAACGGTGGAACTGGTTCCTGTAACCCATTCCATTCCCGATGCGGTGGCACTTGCCATTAAAACGCCGATGGGATATGTGGTACACACAGGTGACTTTAAGATCGATTGCACCCCTGCCAACGGCCCGATGATTGACCTTGCACGTTTTGGTGAACTCGGAAAAGAGGGCGTGCTGGCACTGCTTGCCGACTCTACCAATGCCGAGCGTCCCGGGTATACGCCCAGTGAAGTGGTGGTAGGGGACAGCTTTGCCAATCTGTTCAAAAAAGCGGAGAATAAGCGTATCATCGTGGCGACCTTCTCCTCAAACCTTAACCGTATTCAACAAATCATCAATGCTTCCCATGCTGACGGCAGAAAGGTTGCCGTGTCGGGTCGCAGTATGATTAACTTTGTCAACATTGCGAATGAACTCGGCTATCTGCACGTGCCGGCAGGCATCTTGGTGGATATTGAGGTAATTGACCGCTATCCGAAGGATAAAATGACCCTCATCACGACAGGTAGTCAGGGTGAACCGATGTCGGCGCTCAGCCGTATGGCGTTTTCCGATCATCGTCGTGTAGAGGTTGGTCCCGAGGACTATATCATCATTTCCGCAACACCCATCCCGGGCAACGAGAAGATGGTAGGCAAGGTGATTGATGAACTGATGAAACGCGGCTGTGACGTGGTGTACGAAAGAATGTATGACGTACACGTTTCGGGCCATGCGTGTCAGGAAGAACTGAAAATTATGCAGGCATTAACCCGCCCGCAGTATTTTATCCCCGTTCACGGAGAGCAGAAGCATCTGCAGAAGCATGCGGCGCTGGCGAAAAAGATGGGCATGTCCCCGAAAAACGTGCTGGTAACCGAAATCGGCAAGGTGGTGGAGCTGACACGTGAGAGTATGCAGGTGACCGCTTCTGTTCCTGCCGGACAGGTGCTGGTAGACGGTCTTGGTGTCGGTGATGTCGGCAGTATTGTGCTGCGTGACCGCAAGCATCTGTCGCAGGACGGTCTGATTGTGGTAGTCGCCGCCGTTGACGTACAGAACGGTTATGTGGTTTCGGGCCCTGATGTGGTGTCCCGTGGGTTTGTGTATGTACGTGAATCGGAAGAATTGATGGAAGAAGCAAAAGAGCTTGCTTTGCGTGTGTTGGAAGAGTGCTGTGCACGCAACACGTTTGATTGGAATACTATGAAGACACGTGTACGGGATGAACTTTCTCATATGATCTTCAGAAAAACAAAACGCAGCCCGATGATTCTTCCTATTATCATGGATGTGTAAGCAATAAAAGGAGGGATATCCTTTGAAAACAAAATATCCGTACCGGATGACAGCGGTGCTGTATACCTTGCTGTCGGTATTGGCAGTGCAGACGATTGCATCTTGGTGGTTGAGCCGCACGTGGTTTTTTGTATCGCTGATACTTTTGGTTGCCTGTGTATCCGGCACGCTTGTGTATGGGTTGAAAGCAAAAGCGGCTTTCAGAGAGTATCTCTCCCATATTGCGGATCAGCTGGATGCTACCGACCGTGAATCGCTGGCGAGATTTCCGTTGCCTGTGGCGGTGGGCACTGCGGCGGGTGCTGTGTTGTGGTATAACGATGCGTTTCGCAGTGAAGTGCTTGGCGGCGAAGAGGCGTACGGTGCGACGTTGACCGAGATTACGAGCGGGTATACACTCGCTGAGCTTAGCAAAAAACGTATGGTGGACGTGGCGTATAACGACAAAAAATACAGTGTGTTTTTAAGTCGGCTGCAGGATAGTGGAGATATCTGCCTGTATTACGTGGAAAACACACGCTTGAAGGGTATAGCGGAGGAATATACCGCCAGCCGTCCGGTTGTGTTGTCGGTATTTATTGATAACCTCGAAGAACTGTCTGCGGAAGTACGGGATAGTGAACGTGCACAATTGGCAGGTAAGGTAGAAACCCTGCTGGAAGAATGGTTGGGCCGTGGTGCAGGTCTTTTACAGAAGTATGACAGTGACCGTTTTCTCATCATTACCGAAAACCGTCGGTTAGAGGAGATGATACGGGATCGTTTTGATATTTTGGACACCGTACGCAATATGTCAAACGGTGTACATAGGACAATAACCTTGTCCATTGGCGTGGGACAGGATATCACCGTTGCTGCTGCGGCGGTGAAGGCGGCACAGTCTTTGGAAATGGCACTTGGTCGCGGCGGTGATCAGGCGGCGGTGAAAACCAAGAATGGTTTTGATTTTTACGGCGGCATATCCAAGGGAGTGGAACGCCGTACCAAGGTGCGCACCCGTATGATTGCATCGGCACTCAATAAATTGATTACAGCAAGCAATAAAGTGTTGCTGGTGGGTCACACCATTTCGGATATGGACAGTATCGGCTCTACGGCTGCGCTGGCACTGCATATCCGCAAAAAAGGTAAGACAGCTTACGTCGTGGCGGACAAAGAGCAGACCCTTGCCAAAGAACTGATACAGTACGTCGAGAAAAAAGAAAGCAATCTGTTTTTACAGCCACAGGATGCGGAGCTGTTGGTAGATGCGGAAACATTGGTTATTGTGACCGACACCCATATTCCTGACAGGGTAGACGGTAAATTGCTGAAAAATGCCAAAATGGTAGCGGTTATCGACCATCATCGTCGTATGGTGGGCGGCATAGAAAATCCGACCTTGTTCTATCATGAGCCGACCGCTTCTTCTGCGGCGGAAATGGTGGCGGAGCTGCTGCAGTATATGGGCGAACCGACCCCCACCGAGACAGCGGCGGAGGCATTGCTCGCAGGCATTATTCTGGATACTCGTAATTTTGTGTTGCGTGCCGGTGCCCGTACTTTTGAGGCGGCAGCATATCTGAGAAGATTGGGTGCGGATACCGTCAGGGTACAAGAATTGTTTGCAGCGGATATGGAGCTGTACCGTCAAAAGGCGGAACTGGTTTCAGAAGCCGTGGTATATAAAAACGTTGCTATTGCAACCGGTAAGGGTAACGGCACCTCTGCACGTATTGCCGCATCACAGGCGGCAAATGAATTGTTGACCATTCGTGGTGTGAAAGCGTCCTTTGCACTGATGCATACCGATCAAGGTGTCAACATTTCCGCACGGTCAATGGGTGATATTAACGTACAGCTGATTACCGAAACCTTTGGCGGCGGCGGACATTTGACTATGGCAGGGGCTTTTCTGAAAAACACCGATATAGATACGGCGGTCGAGCAGGTCAAAGCGGCTGTGGATGCGTATCTCTCACAAGTGAAATAAACTCCCGAAAGGATGAACGGATATGAAGGTTATTTTGAAAAAAGATGTCAAGGGACAGGGCAAAGCGGGCGAATTGGTGACCGTTTCGGACGGTTATGCCAGAAACTTTTTATTTCCCCGTAATTTAGCTGTGGAAGCGGATGCACAAGCCATGAACGAATTCCGCAACAAAGAGGAGTCGGTGAAATATCACGCCGCTGTTGAAAAGCAGAAGGCGGAGGACGCCGCAAAACAGCTCAGCGGAAAGGGACTTACCATTCATGCGAAGGCAGGACAGGGAGGCAAATTGTTCGGCTCTGTTACTGCAAAAGAAATTGCCGAGGAGGTTAACAAAACCTTTGGTTTGACTTTGGACAAACGAAAAATCGTGATGAGTGACATTAAAGCATACGGTGAATATACCGTAGAAATCAAACTGCACGCCGGCATTTCGGCAAAAATCACGGTCAGCGTGACCGAATAAGGAGGTGACCGCTGTGGCGGAAACTGTACAACACACCGGCGACGAACTCGGCCTTCCGTACAGTCTGGAAGCCGAACAGGCGGTTTTGGGTGCGATTCTCGTAGACCCCTCCACCATGGATACGGTGGCAGATGTGTTGCGTGAAGAACACTTTTATATGCCGGAGCATCGTGCTATCTATCGTGTGATGTATGACAAAATGAACGAGAATCGCACGATTGACTTTGTCACCGTGTTGGAAGCATTGAAATCCGAGGGCTTTTTCGCAGGGGAAGAAGGTAAGGCATATTTGCTGAAATTGGCACAGATGGTGCCTTTTATCCCCAATCTGCCCAACTATATGCGTATCGTGCGTGAGAAGTACGACGTACGTCGGTTGATCACCGCATCCCGTGAAATCATCAGCGATGCTATGGACCCGTCTGCAGATGCGCATGAACTGGTTGAATCGGCAGAGCAGAAGATTTATGCTATTCGGCAGGGAAAGAGCAAAGGCGGACTTGTACATATCAGTGATGTTATTACCAGTAACTATGAAATGTTTGCAAAACTGACCTCTGCCGAGCGTGATAAGTATGTGGGTATCCCCAGTGGCATTTCTACTTTAGATGCCATTACAACCGGCCTTAACCGTTCTGACCTTATCATTGTCGGTGCACGTCCCGGTATGGGTAAAACGAGCTTTATTATGAACGTTGCACGTAACGTGGCAGTGCAGCAAAACCGTACGGTAGCTGTATTTAACCTGGAAATGTCTCGTGAACAGATGGTAAACCGTTTGTTGTCCAGCGAAGCACGTGTGCCGAGTAAGAAGCTGCGTACAGGCAATTTGTCCCCGGACGAATGGACGCAGATTGCAATGGCGTCGAGTGCATTGTGTAAAGCACCCATGTATCTTGATGATACTGCGGATATTACCGTGCCCGAGATGAAAGCACGTCTGCGCCGTCTGAAGGATGTCGGTTTTGTTGTTGTGGACTACCTGCAGCTGATGCACGGTGCAAAAAAATCCGAAAACCGTGTTAACGAAGTCAGTGAGATTACACGTAGTCTCAAAATTATGGCGAAGGAACTGGACGTTCCCGTTATGGTTGCGGCACAGCTGTCCCGTAGTCCCGAAAAACAGGGCGGCAGTCGCAAACCGGCGTTGTCCGATCTGCGTGAATCGGGTTCTATCGAACAGGATGCCGATCAGGTGCTGTTTATTTACCGTGACGACTATTATCGCAATCAGTCGGACGATCCGTCTGCGGTTTCGGCAAATACCTCTGAAATCATCGTTGCCAAAAACCGCCACGGCGAGCTCGGTTCGGTACCGTTGGCGTGGCAGGGTGAGTTTACCCAGTTCCTGGCGGTAGACAGTCGTCCGGAAGGATAAACGTATATGGATGTAACCAATGTAAAATGTTGCTTGCAGTCTTTGCGTGTGAAAAACGGTGACGGCATTGTGGTGGCGTTGTCGGGCGGTGCCGATTCTATGGCACTGCTGTACGTACTCGCCGCTTTACGTGAAACGGACGGTCTGCGTCTGGTTGCAGCGCACGTACATCATGGATTGCGTGGAGAAGAAGCGGATCACGATGCGGCTTTTGTGAGGCAACAGTGCGAAAAACTGCAGGTGCCGTGCGAAACGTTATTTACCGATGTGGCAAAGGAACGGTTGGCAGGGGAGAGCATTGAACAGGCAGGCAGACGTATCCGCTACACATTTTTCGAAGCGGTACGCAAAGAGCATGCACTGCAATATATTGCCACGGCACACCACGCTGACGATAATCTCGAAACAGTGCTGCTGCATTTAACACGTGGAAGCGGCTTACACGGGCTTTGTGGTATTCCGTCGGTAAACGGATGTTGTATCCGACCGTTATTGTCGGTGTCCCGTGCGGAAATTGAGCAGTTTTGTGTTGCACAGAACATTCCTTTTGTGGTGGATTCCACCAATGCCGATTCGATGTATAGCCGTAACCGTATTCGTAACCTGGTGGTGCCGCAGCTGCGGGAAATCAATCCGCTGGTTGCCGAGGCGTGCACCCGTATGACCGCAAGCTTGCGTGAGGAAGACGCCTTTTTAGAGGCGTTGACGGATGCTTATCTGAAAGACGCAAAGGAAGGCGAAAAATACCGCCGTGCCGTGTTGGAGGAGATGCCTTTGGTGCTACTCAAACGTGGCTTGAAGCACCTTGCGGAACAGGCAGGCGGCAATCCTGAGGAAAAGCATATTTTGGCATTGACGGATATAGTGGCAAACGGTGGCGCTATCGATCTGCCGGGTAATGTGCGTATGGTTGCCGATGCCGTTCACCTGTATGTGGCTGACACGGAAACGATTCCGGAAATTGCCCGGCGACCGCTGCATATCGGTGACACGGTGGAAAGCGGCGGCATGGTGTATACAGCACAATGCATTTCTGCAGAAGAATTCAAAAACAAACAAAATGTTTACAAAAATGTCTTAAAGTTTGCGTGCGACTATGATAAAATCATCGGTAGCATGACAGTGCGGAGCCGAGAGGCAGGGGATTGCTTTCATCCTGTCGGCGGTTTTGGAAAGACATTAAAAAAGTTTTTTAACGAACAAGCGATTCCCTTACATATCCGTGCAGGTGTTCCGATTGTTTGTGATGAAAACGGCATTGTTTTGATAACCGGTTATTCGTGTGATAATCGTGTCAAATTAGATAAAGAAACAAAACGTGTGTTTTTATTGTGGGGGAGGAAAAAAGAGTGAGAATACATAAGGATGTTGAGGAAATCCTGTTTACAGAGGAACAATTGGCGGAAATCTGTGCCCGTATTGGTGCACAGATTAATGAAGATTATAAAGATAAAAACCTGCTGCTTGTCAGCGTGCTGAAGGGCTCGCTTATATTTATGGCAGATCTTATGCGTGAACTGACTATTCCGTGTGCGATTGATTTTCTGGCGGTAAGCAGCTACGGCAGCGACACAAAATCTTCGGGTGAGGTGCGTATTTTGAAAGACCTCGACCAATCCTTAGAAGGTAAAGATATTTTGGTGGTTGAGGATATTCTTGACTCGGGAAACACCTTGTCCTTCCTTTTGAAAACACTGTCGGCACGCAATCCTGCCAGCATCCGGCTGTGCACGCTGTTGGATAAACCCGATCGACGTACGGCACCTGTACACGCAGACTATGTCGGCGCACAGATTGAGGATAAGTTTATCATCGGTTACGGCCTTGATTATGCGGAACAGTACCGCAACCTGCCGTATATCGGTGTGTTAAAACGTGAAGTTTACGAGAAGTAAGCAAAACAATCAAAGGAGATTTAGCTGTGGAACCTAAGAAAAACGGCGGACGGTCCGCCCTCGGCATTGTGGCTTTGGTCGCAATACCGGTTGCCTTTTTTATTCTGCTGTGGTTGCTGTTCAACCCGTTTGGTGCGGATAAAAAGGCGGAAAAAATGAAATTTTCGGAGTATATTGCGTACTTTGAACAGCAAAAAGTGGAGTCGTATACCTTGGATTTGAACGATGGTACTTTGAAGCTGACTTTACGTGAAAAATACCGTACCGATGTAAACAAGGATAATAAGATAGACGAGAAGGACGTTCTTGCGTATACTGTTCCCGATGTGGGCAGTTTTATCAATATGGTAACGCCGCTTGTAGATGAGGCAAACCGTGATGATAACGCCGATAACAACGTCACATACGATTGGACACCGCTTGCGAAACAATCGTGGTTTCTCAGTATGATTCCGTATCTTTTGATGATGGGTCTTTCCTTTGTGGTGCTGATGCTGTTTATGCGTCGTTCGATGGGCGACGGTAAAATGTTCAGCTTCGGCAAATCCCGTATGAAGACCCTGGCAGACAGCAAACGTAAGACTACCTTTGCTGATGTTGCAGGTGCTGACGAAGAAAAGGAAGAGCTCAGAGAAATCGTGGACTATCTAAAATCCCCGAAAAAATACCAGGAGCTCGGTGCACGTGTGCCTAAGGGTGTCTTGCTTGTAGGTCCTCCCGGTACAGGTAAAACGTTGCTTGCCCGTGCGGTGGCAGGCGAAGCGAATGTGCCGTTTTTCTCCATTTCGGGCTCCGATTTTGTGGAAATGTATGTCGGCGTGGGTGCGTCCCGTGTCCGTGATATGTTTGAACAGGCGAAGAAAAATGCACCGTGTATTACCTTTATTGACGAAATTGATGCGGTTGGCAGACAGAGAGGCGCCGGTCTTGGCGGTGGCCACGATGAGCGTGAACAGACCTTGAACCAACTGCTTGTTGAAATGGACGGCTTTAGTGCCAATGAAGGTATCATTTTGATTGCCGCTACCAACCGTCCTGATGTTTTGGACCGTGCTTTGATGCGCCCCGGCCGTTTTGACCGTCAGGTTGTGGTAGGGTATCCCGATGTGAAGGGCAGAGAAGAAATCCTGCGTGTACACGCAAAGGGAAAACCGTTGGCACCCGACGTAGAGCTCGAAACGGTGGCAAAATCCACGGCCGGTTTTACCGGTGCCGACCTTGAAAACCTGTTGAATGAGGCGGCGTTGTTGGCGGCACGGAAATCCCGTCATTCCATTACCATGGAAGAAATCGAAGAAGCCACCGTTAAGGTGGTGGTCGGTACCGAGAAGAAGAGCCGTAAACAAACCGAGGAAGAGCGCAAGCTTACCGCATATCACGAGGCAGGTCATGCGGTGGTCACCTACTTCTGCCCTACGCAGGATCCTGTGCATCAGATTTCCATTGTACCTCGTGGTATGGCAGGCGGCTTTACCATGAGCTTACCCGAAAATGACCGTTCCTACCGTTCGAGAAAAGAAATGCTCGAAGACCTGCAGGTGCTGCTTGGCGGTCGTGTGGCAGAAGCATTGACATTAGCGGATATTTCTACCGGTGCTTCTAACGATATTGAACGTGCTACCGAGCTGGCACGCAGTATGGTTACCAAATACGGTATGAGCGATGCTTTAGGTCCGATTGCCTTTGGTGCTTCCGATTCGAATGAGATATTCCTTGGCAGAGATTTCGGACATACCCGTAACTATTCCGAAGAAATTGCGGCACGTATTGATAAGGAAATCGAAAAGATTATCACCGATGCGTACGCAAAGACCCGTGAAAAACTGACCCGTCACCTTGATAAACTGGAAAAGGTTGCGGCGTATCTGTTGGAACACGAAAAAATGGATGGCGATGCGTTTAAGGCATTGATGGAAGACACGCTTGACGAAAGTGAAGCTGATAATTGACATTTTTGAAAAAACAGGGTATACTACCTTATGTAAAAAGCAGGCGGAGGCGATAGAAATGTTTAAGAATAAGAAAACCTTTTGGATCGTTGTTGTCGTAGTGGCCGTAGTTGCGTCTTTGACTACCGTTGCGTTGCTCTTGCTTCGTGCAAAAGCGAAGAAAAAACAACTGGAAGAAGCAGAAGAAGAGGAATGCACCTGCATCTCCTTTGACTGTGAAGCAGACGAAACGTTTGAAGAAACAGACGACCAACCCGTAGAAGAATAAGAGAAGCGCCTGCGTAGGGTTACTGCGCAGGCGCCTTTTTTATGGCTTATGTGTTGAAGCGTTGTTTTCTTTTGTTGCAAATATTGATAACACTAAAAAGGAGGATACAAACAACACCGCCTAAAGTGCAATAGATGGCGAGGGCCGTTTTGGATTCGGCGTTGGGTGCGATGCCTTCTAACTTTGCTGTTCCGTATTTTCCACTGTTTAAGTATTGCTCAAATGCTTCCCAAACGCCTTTTGCGTGCTTGATTTGCAACGTTTGCGTATCATACGCCGTTACCTCGAAAATATAGGTGTTGTTTTCATCAAGGTATCCGATTAAATATATTCTACCGTTTTTTGGTCTGAAATCTCCGCAAAAGGATGGGTTGTCAAACGAAAGCGTTGTATCTTCCGCTATACTACCTTTGACAACTGCCAAGGGGGAAACGGAAATGTGGGAACTTTCTTTGTTAGATTGATACGCTGTGACTTTTCCAAAGAAAATCAATGCGCTTTCGCTGCGTATAAACGCTTCGTGTACGTCTCCTGCGGATGCGCTCAGCGAACTGAGCAGAAAAGCGAGTGCGAGCAGTACGCAAACGACGATTTTTTTCATCCCGTTACCTCCCTTTTTTCATAGAAAATGCAGGTGTCTCCTTTTATAATATATCATATTTTAAGCAAAAAAACAAGCGGTGCAAAGCACCGCTTGTTTTTTTGTTGTTTCTTAACCTTTTTCGCTTAATGCACGCTCCAGCCAGATACTGGCGATGTCCATGGCATTGTAGAGACCGTGTTTTTCGCTTTTTTTCAAGAAGCGTTCATTCATAGGTAACGTTTCGTCGGTAGACAATAACTGCACCTGAATTTTATCCGCAACGGTCATATCACCAACCTGTTTGGTGGTGATAATCTGCATCATAACAACGCATTTATCGGCCAAAGAACCATAGTAAATGGTGTTGCCGGAACGAACCAGCGGGTGTCCTTTGTAAAAAAGGAACTTGGACTTTTCTTCCGCCATTTTAGTAATCTCCTCGAAAGTTTAGTTGTTCAGATAAGAACGCACCAATTCCCGCATCAGCTCATCACGGTCGATCTTACGAATCAGCGTACGAGCATTGTTGTGGGTGGTGATGTAGGTGGGGTCCTCCGACAGAAGATAACCAACGATCTGGTTATACGGATTGTATCCTTTTTCACGCAGTGCGTCGTACACTGTTGTTAAGATGGTCTTCATTTCCAGTTCCTTGTTACCACCCAACGAAAAGGTCATAGTTTTGTCCAGCATAGGGAGGTCCCTCCTTGTCCAAATGTGAATTCTTATTTAGTGTAACATATTTTATGCGAAATTGCAAGCGGTTATGAACGAAGAATGCATCCTTTTTCATTCAAATTGCGGAAAATTTTCTTGAAAGCGGGTTCGATTTGTTCATCGGTCAGTGTTCCTTCGTTGGAACGGAATGCCAAACTGAATGCAACGCTCTTTTTACCCGCTTCGATCTGACTGCCTTGATATACGTCAAACAAGGTAACCGTTTCAAGCAATTTACCACCTGCATTGCGGATGGTTTCTGCAATTTCCGCTACAGGCATATCCGCATCACACAGCAAAGCCAAGTCACGTTCCACAGCAGGGAAACGGGGTAACGGTTTGTAGAGAATTGTTGCTTTTTCGATGGCAAATAATTTGGAAACATCAATTTCCGCAACATATACACGGGTGTCGAGATCATATTTTGCTGCGACGTCGGGATGTACCTCGCCGAACACGGCAATTTGGCTATCGCCCAATAAAGCGGCCGCCTGTCTGCCGGGGTGCAGGTAGGTTTCAGCGGATGCTTTGTAGGTTGCTGTGACATCGAATGCCGCAAAAACGGTTTCTACGATACCTTTGAGTGTAAAGAAGTCTTCCTTGTTACCGTACATACCGATAGAAAGGGTCGGTACTTCGTCGGGTTGCTCGGTAACGGGTAAAGCTTTGGGCTTAAACACCTTGCTCGCCTCGAAGAAACGTGCCGCAGGGATTTTGCGGTTGAAATTGGTAGACAGTACGGTGAGCATACTGGTCAACAACTGGGTACGCATGGTGGAATATTCTTCGCCCAGCGGATTTAACAGGGTGACCGCCTGACGGCGTATGTCATCTTCCGCTAACAGTAAGCTGTCTACCGCTTTGCTGCTGATGAAGGAGTAGGTCGAAATTTCATACATACCTGCCGCAATCAGCAAACGCTTGATTTTGTCGGTCTTGATGCGTTCGGGCAATTTGTTGCCACGTACGACCGCACCACGCATGGGTGTGCCGACAATGTGATCGTAACCGTAAATACGCATCACCTCTTCCGCTAAATCGGCTCTGCCTTCAATATCGTCACGGAAGGAGGGAATCTTACAGGTGAGACGGTTGTCTGCGTCTACTGTCGTTTCAATGTGTAAGCTGTTAAGGATTTCCACCATGGTGGAAAACGGCACCTGTACACCGAGAAGGTCGTTGATGCTTTGTGCATCAACCGTGATGGTGCGTGGTGCAGGCAGACCGTCGTTGACATCGATAACACCGTCAATGATGTCGCCGGCATTCAGCTCGTAAATGAGCTGCAGTGCACGTTCCATAGCAAACTCTGCACCCATAATGTCTAATCCACGTTCAAATCTGCCGCTGGATTCGGTACGGATGCCAAGTGCACGGGATGTGCGACGTACGCTGTCACGACGGAACTTTGCACTCTCAAGGAACAGGTCGGTGGTGTCCGCTTCAATCTCGCTGTTTTCGCCGCCCATAATACCTGCAAGGCAGGAGGGTGCATCTTTGTCTGCGATAACCAGCATATCCTCTGTCAAGGTGTGCCCCTTGCCATCTAAAGTGGTGATAGTTTCGTCTTTGAAAGCACGACGTACATGAATTTCAGGACCTGCCACGTGGCGCATATCAAAAGCGTGCATCGGCTGTCCTGTTTCCAGCATAACAAAGTTGGTGATATCAACAATATTGTTGATAGGACGCATACCTGCGGCTTTGAGTGCCTGCTTCATCCAGTCGGGAGAAGGTGCAATCCGCAGATTTTTTACGACACGACCCATATAACGGGGACACAAATCGCTGTCGTGAACGGTGACGGAGATTTCTTTGTTTATGTCACCGCCAACTGTTTTGTAGGCGGGTACGGGTGCGTTAAACGGCTTTTTGAGAACAACCGCGATTTCTCTTGCAACCCCGAGTACACTCTGACAGTCGGGGCGGTTTGCGGTGATTTTAAAATCGATAATAATATCGTTTAAATGTAACACTTCACGCATATCGGTGCCTACGGGATATTTGTCATCCATAATGAGGATGCCGTATACTTCTGCACCGGGATAATCGCTGTCTTTTAAGCACAGCTCTTCGCCGGAACACAGCATACCGTTGGACGGTACGCCACGCAGCTTACCTTTTTTGATGTGCATACCGTTGGGGAGAAGAGAATCATGTAAACACGCAGGTACATAAGCACCTTCAAATACGTTGTCAGCACCTGTCACAATCTGTACGGGCTCTTCTGCACCGATATCAATCTGACAAATCTGCAATTTGTCAGCATCGGGGTGCTTTTCTAATTTCAGGATGCGGCCTACCACCACATTACGCATACTTTCCGAAAGATCGGTGATGCTTTCCACTTCAAAGCCTGCCATAACCATACGGTCGCACAACTCATCAACAGGTACATCAATATCCACATAGGATTTGAGCCAATTTAAAGAAATCAACATAGCGGTATCCCTCCTTATTTATCAAATTGCTGTAAGAAACGACGGTCGTTTTCGAACAGCAGACGAATGTCACTGATTTTATAACGGGTGGTGGTCAGACGGTCGAGACCGATGCCGAAAGCAAAGCCGCTGTATTCCTCGGGATCAATGCCACAGCTCTGCAAAACACGGGGATGCACCATACCTGCACCTAAGATTTCAATCCAGCCGCTGCCTTTGCACACACGACAACCCTTACCGCCGCATTCCGAACAGGAAACGTCAACCTCAACGCTCGGTTCGGTGAAGGGGAAGAAGGACGGACGGAATTTTACTTTTGTGTCAGGGCCGTAGATTTCGTGTGCGAACTGTTCGAGAACGCCTTTCAGATCACACATGGTCACACCTTTATCCACTACAAGACCTTCGATCTGGTGGAACACAGGCGAATGGGTTGCGTCTACTTCGTCAGCACGGAACACACGGCCGGGGCAGATGATGCGGATAGGGGGCTTTCTCTGCTCCATGGTACGAATCTGTGCTGCGGAGGTCTGGGTACGCAGTAAGATGTTTTCGGCAAGATAGAAGGTGTCCTGCATATCGCGCGCAGGGTGGTCCTGCGGCACGTTGAGCGCCTCAAAGTTGTAGTGGTCGGTTTCCACTTCGGGACCGTCAACCACGTCAAAGCCCATCGATTGGAAAATATCGATCATGTCGTTAAGCACCACATTCAGCGGATGTAAACCGCCTTCTTGGGGTTTGATGCCGGGCATGGTAACGTCTACCTTTTCCGCTTTTAACTTTTCAGCCTGTAAAGCGTTCTGTAATGCTTCCGTTTTTTCTGCCAAAGCGGTTTCGAGTTCCTTGCGTACCTCGTTTACCAACTGACCCATAACGGGGCGTTCTTCGGCAGGAAGTGCACCCATACCGCGCATGATTTCGGTAAGTGCGCTCTTTTTGCCCATAAAGCGAACACGAAAATCCTCAAGCTCCTTAGGGGTTTCGGCGTGCGCCAAAAGGTCTAACGCTTCAGCACGCAACGCTTCTAATTTTTCTTTCATATCGTGACCTTCCTTTCGGTGATGTACAGAAAATAAAAAAAGTCCTCGTCCACAAAAGGGACGAAGACGTAAACTCCGCGGTACCACCCTGTTTTTTGCAAAAGCAAACACTTTTGTGACCGATAACGGTGTCCGCCGTCAAGACCTACAAGACATAAAGTCGTTCAATCCGCCGCTCCGGAGGGAACTTCCGCACAATACCCGTTAACCTGCTTACAGCCTGCGGCAGGTCTCTCTGTAAAAGGGTGAAAGCGTGTACTTTTCTCCATCAACGCGTTTAGAACATATTACCACTAAAGAAAATGTTTTTCAAGTGTTTTTTTACATTTATACGATATTTATCCAATAGTTTCCGATTCTTTGCACACAAAAAGGTAAAGGAAAGCGAACTTTTTTCGGTAAAGGTCTTGACAAAAGGCGGTTTTGTGTTAAAATGTAAAGGTCCTTTCGATAGGGACGCCTATATGGGCCTTTAGCTCAGTTGGTTAGAGCCCCCGGCTCATAACCGGTTGGTCCCGGGTTCGAGTCCCTGAAGGCCCACCAGATGATAACAGCGCATGTCGCTGTTTACATAATAAAATAGAATATAGGGGTATAGCTCAGCTGGTAGAGCAGCGGTCTCCAAAACCGCGTGCCGAGGGTTCGAGTCCTTCTGCCCCTGCCACAGCAAAAACGGCTTAAACACTGTGTTTAAGCCGTTTTTCTTATATTTATCTGACCGCGGCGCGCGGTCTTTTTTTGTGCACTGATGCTCTGGTTTGAGCGTCAATCTTGCTGTTTTGTGCCAACAAATCCAAGGGTTCCGTACCGTACAGCATCAATATAGCATCAATTACTTTGGATTATTTTTTCATTTCTTTCATGGACTTTTTCAGGTCGTTTATAAAGAACGAAAGGAGGTTGCCTTTTTTAGTTCTTTTTAGTCCCAAATCCTTTCTCATTTCATTCATTATGCTTTCCATGACAAACATGTTTTCTTGTGCAGCTTTTGGATTAGCTCCATTTTCTCTGAATTTAACCCATTTTTTAACGACTTTCTTAGACCCCCACAAGGTTATTTCTTTTGAGAATTTTAGCAGGTCGCTTATCATTTCTTCTTCAGTGTAGGAGTTTGGCTTTTTAGAATTTTGCTGAATTTTATATACCATATCAACGAATTCGCCGTAAGGTTTTTCGCGCTTTTGTGCCAGATATTCTTCTCGGTTCTTTTTATAATCAATAATTTTTGAAACTATCGAACTAAGGATTACACCGACAAGAGAAACAGTAGCTGTAATTAGTGCAACAATTATAACAGCGTCTAATTTAGACGCTAACGAAGATAGCCAACCAACAAATCCTACCATACCTATGTATATCCAATAACAGATTTGGGATAAGAGGTATCCGGCTAATCCCACCAAAGTGAGAAGAATAAGAAATCCGATAAACATATTCCATTTGGGGTGCCTTTGATTAAATGGGCGAGTATCTTTTTTATCCATTATAACACATCCTTGCTGTTTGATATTACCATTATACAGCATCAAGGTGTTTTTGAAAAGAGGCTATATTAGTTCAGCGGCAGACTCCTGTCTGCCGCTGAACTATATTTCAAACTCATCTGTAATCCCATTTAACCTTGTCGTGTCCTTCTTGACATAATACATCTCGGTAATCTGTGATGTGCTATGTCCAAGCAAGTCGGCGACTTGCTTAGGCGAGAGCGCTTTGATCGTGCCGTCTGCTTGTTTGACGCCGTTGACGAGGTTAGTAGCGAAAGTGTGGCGGAGGGCGTGCAGACCTTTCTGCTCAATTCCAGCGGCTTCGAGGATACGGTAGAAGCGTTTGCGGAAGTTGACAGGGCGCGTATAACCGCCTTTCTCGTCGCACACAAGGGGCGTATTTTCGCCGAAGTAGAATTCTTTGCGTAGTTCCTTCACCATTTCGATTGCGGTGCTGTTGAGGGGCACATCGCGCTTACTGGAAGTACTCTTTAACTTACCGACTGCGACTTCTCTGCCGGACTCGGCATTGACGCCGTCCCGCCGTGCGATCTCTTTGACACCACGTTGCAGATGCATCACGCGGTTTTCAAGATCGATGTCGCTGTTGAGCAGTCCAAGCATTTCGCCGGTGCGAAGTCCGGTGTTGAGCATTAGAATATACGCTGCCGATTGCTGATACAATCGCTTGCCCGTCTTCCAGCATCGGAGGCATTCTTTTTTGAATAGTTCAATCTCCTCGGGAATGAATACCGTGACGGTTTCATTCGTGGGGAGATTTTCTTTTCCCTGCGCCGCCATAAAGTTTGCTTTCTTGATCATCGGCGCACTCTGCATGGGATTCTTTGGGATGATCTCCTGCTCGGTCAGATAACGGAAGTATTCATTCAGCAGGTTGTGAATCTTTTTTACAGTGGTGTAGGCGTATCCTTTATCCATACGGTCATTGAGAATTCTTTTAATGTCTGCCGATTTGATGGTGGATATGACTCGTTCACCAAGCTCGGGATAGATATGATTTTTCGCCGTACATTCAAGACGGTCGTATGTGGTGCGTTCTACGGAAGGATACTTGAACACCTCAAGCCAACTTTGCATACTTACGAATATCGTTTTCTTACTCTCATCCGATTCTTCAATCATCTTTTCAAAGTTGGCGATGTATTCGGTCATCTTTTTATTGACCTCTTGTTTCGTTGTGCTGGAGAATGATTTGCGTTTACGCTCGCCGCTCTCATCCATATACCAAACCACACCGCACCATCGTCCGTCTGTGCGCTTGAACGCGTTGCCGTTGGTCAATAATTTCTTCTGCATAATATCACTCCTTTCTTCAGCACAACACAATACCACACTTGTTTTCGAATATCCAGACTAATTGTAGTAGCCTTTCAGAATATCGGCGAGCTGTACTTTGCCGCGCGTACGGCGCACGTTGTTGATGGCCTCTCTGCGCATCTCCTCCACCTCATCATCCTTGAAGTCAGAGAGCTGCGCGATGATGCGCATCACCATTTCAAGCTGCACCGCATAACGAAACAACCCTTTTGAGATGGCTTTGGCATTATCCTCGCTCAAAGCAGCAACGGCACGGGCAATCTTATCGGCAAGAACATCCTCGTTTTGCTGTAGTATTTCGTCTGCGATGAAGTTTTCTACCGCCTTGGTATAGAACTCATTTCGAGAAGAAAACCCGTATTCTTTGATGATCTTATCCGCCTTCTTGACGACGGATTTATCCAAATATAAGCTGATTCTTTTCTTGTTCGGCGAATCCATAAAAACCTCCTAAAATAGCCAATACACCAACACACAGCACCGATAAATAACCGTTAAACAAGGCTTAAAACGGGCAAACATACGAAACCGGTTTCCATGAAATTACACCAAACCTATAAAAAGTTGCTTTAATAGTGCATCCACAACCCATGTGACATAATGCCAACAAACCGCTAAACGGTCGGCGTTGCCGTCCGATGTGAAGCGCAAGGTGCCACCTTGGTGGCACACTTGCTTTCTCCTGCTTTTATTTCGACCCGGTAATATACCGGACGAAAAGGGGTTTAATTGTTCCCTTGTTATAGTTCACTTGTACCTTTTCACGCCGTGGTAACCCTCTTTAACGTTTGGCGAGTATCAGAACAGTATCTCGTCATATACCTCGCGATTTTTCTTTTCCTCCTTTTTCTTGTGTTCGAAGAAATGAAAGCGCCAGGGTGAATCAAAGTCTTGCACGAAGTAATGATTGTTGAAGGTGCGCGGTGTTCCGCTTTCGGTAACGCCACCGTGATAGTACCGCTTGATGTAGCGACGCTCCTCCAAGATTTTAATGCGGCTTTGCACGGTGGTGGGAGAGATATCCAGAGTCTTTGCAATGGTAGGAATACTCGGCCAACATTCCCCTTTGGCACCGGCGCAACTGACGAGGTAGGCGTAGATCATGAAGGTGTAGGGATCCAAGTCCATTTTGAAAATGTCGTTGGGCAGCATAAAGAAGCCGTCTTGTTTTTCGTATTTCTTTTTCATCGCCCTGCTCCTTTCTCGGCCTGTGTCGCGATCCATTTTATAAATTGTTCCTTCGGGATCACAATTCTCCCGCGCACTTTTACACTGGGGAAGCCTTTTTCTTTTGTCAGTTCGTAGGCGCTCGTCCGACTTACGCCTAGCACCACGCTTAGTTCCTGCACCGATAACATCAGCGGCAGTTCATCGAAACTTTTATAATCCCATCGCTTCATTTTTCATCACCTTTCTAACGAAAACATCTTTTCTTTACAAATTTTAACACGGCACATCTGTCGAGAAAAAGAGAAATACAGTTGATTATAAATAATTATCAACTCTTATGATTTCAATCTTAACACGACAGGCGTACGATAAAACGGACAGTAAAATGGGATTGAACGTTTTGCTCAATCCCATTTTAATCTTTATAGAATTGTTTTTGGTCGCTTTTTCGGCGACGTTTTAAACGATTATTTATACATGCTTCATATGGCATTTGTAAGGGAAATACTAAGTCCAGTGAATAATTTATTTTCTATACGGCATACGGATGTTTCCGTTTTCAGGCAAATAGTTTTCGGGGTGCGATTTTTCCATGTCAGGTTCAAGTAACAGAATGCCTTTGGCTGAACACTCGTCAACCACATCTTGAAAAAGCGAGGCCTCCTCCTTATCCCTTGGTTCCTGTAAAAAACAAGATAGATAGGCGGCATAAAATTCGGTGGGATAATGCAGCTTAAACCAAGCCGTTCGAACAGCGTTCATGACATAGGAAACCGCGTGAGCCTTTGGGAACATATACTGAATCATTTGTAAAGATTTTATATACCATTCAGGAACATTTGCCTCTCGCATAATCCGGATGAACTCTGCCGTGGTATCGTTCTCAAATCGCAATCTCCCTTTGCGTGTACATTCCGTTATTCTAAACGCACTTTTTCTCTCGATGCCGTACGACAGTAATTGCAGAAATACGCTATCGCGAAGCGCCGGCAATTCGTTTAATGCGTGGCCGTCGGCCAGCAACACCTCGCCGTTATCGGTCCAAACATTGGCCCCGTGCGATAATCCTGAAATCTGAACTAAGTCAGCGAAGCAGCCGGGTTTTGTCTTTTGGAGCATATCTTTCATAAAATCGGTGCCAAACTCCGGTATTCCAAGGGTATCGGCACGCGCAAACAGCGCATAAATCTCCCGATCGTTCCACGGCACATCCTGTATAGAGCGGCCGGTAAAGTCCTCCAGCATTTTAAGCATATCCGGTACGAGGTGTCCGAGCACATCCAATTTCAGAATGGTATCGTGTAGGTTGAGAAAATTAAAATGGCTTACCTTTTTGATGATGGAATGGGTACTATTATCCCGAAGTGGTGTGAAATCTTCAAATTCCATCCCCTCCGGCAAAGCCAAAATACCGCCGGGATGGTTTCCTTCGCCACGCTTGATGCCACATATTTTTTCGCAAATATGCTTTCTTTGTTCTTCTGTAAAACAGTCAGCGGTTTCCGCTTCATAACAAGTGATATAGCTTTCTGCAAATCGCTCCGAAAAGGTGTTTATTGTACCGGCACGAGCCAGTCGATCTGCGTCAAACAGTTCCT
>JAZNXY010000025.1:0-20583 GCA_045594105.1 Acutalibacteraceae bacterium
GTAAACACTTCTTCGAGGGTGAGCGGGAGTACGTCTAATAAAATAGGCGATTTGGCTTGTAAGACGGCTACGGTCGCATCACGGTCGCCACGGACAATGAGGTTTGCTACCGAGCCGTGACGGGTGTAGTGTAAAACGTCTAAATCGGCAAATGTATCTTGGGTATAGTCGCCGTTAAACGCAACCTGCACCTTGAAAAGTGAGGTTTTGAGATTGCCGACATCGCTTTGCAGTACAAGACCGCCCTTATGCAGTAACGCCAATTGGTCACAGGTGTCCTCGAGCTCACGCAGTGAGTGGGAGGTGATAATGGCGGTGGCGTTGCGTTCTAGAACGTCGTTACAGATGAGCTTTTTCACGAGGGTACGCATAATGGGGTCTAATCCGTCGAAGGTTTCATCAAAGAAAATGTATTTCGGGCGGGAAGACAGTGCTAAAATGGTGCTTGCCTGCCGACGCATACCTTTGGAGAAGGTGGATAAGGGCTTTTTGGTATCCAGTCCGAACGAGGCAGACAGCTCTGTAAAGCGAGTTTTATCAAAGGTGGGGTATGCGGCGGCATACAGCTTTGCCATACGCTCCATCGTGGCACCGCCGAGGAAAAACAGCTCGTCGGGCACGTACGCAATCTGTGATTTTATCGCCTTGTTTTCCCAAACGGGTACACCGTCAATCAGGATTTCGCCGCCGTCAGCTTGATACACGCCTGACATTAAACGCAGCAGCGTAGATTTACCTGCACCGTTCGAGCCGACCATACCGTAAATGCATCCTTCGGGTATGGAGCAGGTAACATTGTCCAATGCGGTAAAATCACCGAATCTTTTGGTGATATTTTTGACTTCAATCATCGTTTCTGACACCTCCGTTAGCAGCAGTGCGTACAATGTCTATGAGTTCGTCAGCAGAGACACCCGCAAGCAGCATTTCGCCTGCAAGCGTTTTGAAATCGCCTAATTTGCGGCGTTTGAACTGCGATAACACTTCTACCGCATTTTCCGCCACAAAGCAACCGATGCCGGGAATGGAGTAGATGATACCACGGGTATCTAACTCACCGTACGCTTTTTGAATGGTGTTGGGGTTTATGGAAAGTTCAACGGATAAGCTGCGTACCGACGGTAGCTGGTCGCCGGGATGCAGAAGTCCCAACAGTATGAACCGTTCCATCTGCTCTATGAGCTGTTCATACACGGGTTGTCGGGACAAGGAGTCTATGTGGAACATATAGCACCTCCTTCGGTGTATTAGGTGTACTATTGCGATTAGTACACCTAAAAGATAGCATAGTTTTCCGCTGTTGTCAACTACTTTTTGAAAATTAAAAGCATATTGAAAGAAAAGGCACCCTTTCGCAAGGAAAGGGTGCCTTTTTGTTATCTCGCTTTGTCTGCAATTTCTTTGGTGATTTTTGCGATGAAGTCAGACAGCGGCAGAGCGCCGATGTCGCCTTCCTTGCGGGAACGCACCGAAACGGTACCGGCTTCCGCTTCCTTGTCGCCGATAATCAGCATATACGGCACCTTCTGCAGCTGTGCTTCACGGATTTTATAACCGATTTTTTCGTTTCTGGCATCCCATTCAGCACGGATGCCTGCGGCCTTAAGTGCTTCGGTCACCTCTGCGGCTTTATCCGCAAGACGTTCGGAAATGGGCAGTACACGTACCTGCTCGGGGGACATCCAGGTGGGGAGAGCACCTGCATATTTTTCGATGAGGTATGCAAGCGTTCTCTCGTAACAGCCGAGAGAGGTACGGTGGATGATGTAGGGCAGTGCTTTTTCACCGTTTTCATCGATATAGTACATACCAAACTTCTCGGCGAGCAGCATATCAATCTGAATAGTAACGATGGTATCCTCTTTGCCGAACACGTTCTTGTACTGGATATCCAGTTTTGGACCGTAGAAGGCGGCTTCGTCAATGCCAACCTCATAGTTGACGTCGAGTGCATCGAGAATCTCGCCCATAACCTTTTGTGCGGTTTCCCACTGCTGCGCAGTACCCTCGTACTTATTATTGGGGTTTTTGGGATCCCACTGGGAGAAGCGGAAGGTGCAGTCCTCCAACATACCGACAGTATCCAGACAGTATTTCGCAAGCTCCAGACATCCTTTGAACTCCTCCTCCAATTGGTCGGGGCGGAGAACGAGGTGTCCTTCGGAAATGGTAAACTGACGCACACGGATAAGGCCGTGCATTTCACCCGAATCCTCGTTACGGAACAGGGTAGAGGTTTCGCCCAAACGCATCGGCAGGTCACGGTAGGAGCGCTGACGGTTTAGGAATACCTGATACTGGAACGGACAGGTCATGGGGCGGAGTGCAAAGCATTCTGCCTCTTCATCGTCGGGGTCGCCCATAATGAACATACCGTCACGGTAGTGATCCCAGTGTCCTGAAATCTTAAACAGCTCCCGTTTTGCCATCAGAGGCGTTTTGGTAAGCAAATAGCCACGTTTCTGTTCCTCATCTTCCACCCAACGCTGTAAGGTCTGGATAACACGAGAGCCCTTGGGCAGTAAAATCGGCAAGCCCTGGCCGATGACATCTACGGTGGTGAAATATTCGAGGTCACGACCGAGCTTATTGTGGTCACGGCGTTTGGCCTCTTCCAATTTTTCGATGTGTGCTTCCAGCTCGGAGGCCTTGGGGAATGCTACGCCGTAAATACGTTTGAGCATTTTGCGGTTGGAGTCGCCACGCCAATATGCACCTGTGGCGGACAGCAGCTTTACCGCCTTCACTCTGCCGGTGTCGGGCAGGTGCGGGCCTGCGCACAGGTCGGTGAAATCACCCTGGCGGTAGAAGGAAAGCTCGGCATCCTCGGGGAGATCATTGATGAGCTCTACCTTATACGGCTCGTCCTTCATCAGCTCGAGTGCTTCGGTGCGGGACAGCACAAATCTCTCCAGCGGCAATGCCTCTTTGATGATTTTTTTCATTTCCGCTTCAATCTTTTCAAGGATTTCAGCGGTGAAGGTCATATCGGTATCAAAATCATAGTAAAAACCTTCATTGGTGGCAGGGCCGATAGCAAACTTCACGTCGGGGAACAGACGCTTTACCGCCTGTGCCATGATGTGAGAGGTGGTGTGCCAGTATGCCTTTTTGCCGTCAAGGTCGTCGAAGGTCAAAAACTCTACCGCGCAATCGTTGGTAAGGGCGGTGCGCAGGTCGCAAACCTCACCGTTTACACGGGCGGCACAGCAGTTGCGGTACAGCCCCATAGAAATATCACGGCACAGTGCATCGAGAGAGGTGTTTTCCTCTACCTCTCGAATGTCGCCTCTTAAATTAATTTTCAGCATGATCTATCTCTCCTTTTAGAAAACCTTTTCACAAAAATAAAAAGTCCCGTCCCTGTGAAAGGGACGGGACAAACTGTCTCGTGGTTCCACCCTTGTTCCGTGTTAAAGCACGCTTTGGGGACCGATAACGAGGTCAGCCGTCGCATCTTATTTCGATGCGCACTCCAAGGTGGTAACCGTAGCGCGCTTTTATGTCCTTACACCGACCGGACACTCTCTGGAAAAGCGGGGGATACGGTCATATCCTCATCACAGCAGTATGTTTATTCGGCATCTGCGTTGGCGTTGCGGCGGTCGAACATACGGGTGATATCATCAAGGATATCATCGTTTTCGTCTTCCGTCGATGCCAGGGTCTGCCAACCGGGAGCATCGTCGTGCTTGGCGGGAGCGATAACACGGCCCGAGCCGCCTTTGTAATCGTCGGTAAGACCGGTTGCGATAACCGTCACGCTAACGGTGTCGGAGTTGTCGGGATCCAAAACGTAACCCCACATAATGGTAGCATCGGGATGCACCACATTTTTAACAGCGGAGGTCGCTTTGTCCATTTCGTCAAAGTCGAAATCTTCGGGGGCACAGACGTTGATAAGCACACCGCGTGCACCGTCGATAGAGGTTTCGAGCAAGGGGCTTTCGATAGCCATTTTGGTGGCCATTTCGGCACGGTCAGCACCGGACGCTTTGCCGACGCCCATATGTGCATAGCCGGCATCCTTCATGATGGTGAGAACGTCAGCGAAGTCAAGGTTGATATCACCGGGCATCTTGATAAGATCGGAGATGCTCTGCACACCCTGACGGAGAACGTCGTCCGCCATTTCGAAAGCATTTTTCATAGTAATCTTGGTATCGGTCACTTCACGGATACGATCGTTAGGGATGATAACCAAGCTGTCTACGTGTTCTTTCAGTGCGTTAATACCGTCGAGTGCCTGTTCCATACGGCGGGTGCCTTCAAAGTTGAAGGGCTTGGTAACAATACCAACAGTCAGGATGCCGAGGTCTCTTGCGATTTCCGCAACAACCGGAGCCGCACCGGTACCGGTGCCGCCGCCCATACCTGCGGTAATGAATACCATGTCGGTGCCCTGCAGTGCTGCTGCGATTTCGTCACGGCTTTCTTCCGCTGCACGCTCGCCGCGCTCGGGGTTGCCGCCTGCACCACGGCCACGGGTCAATTTTTCGCCAATCTGAATTTTTTGTTCCGCCAAGGACAGATTCAACACTGCCAGGTCGGTATTTACTGCAATGAAGTCTACGCCGCGCACGTCCGCACGGATCATACGGTTCACGGCATTACCGCCGCCACCGCCGACACCGATTACTTTTATAACGATGCCGTCTACGCATTCGTTTTCAATATGCATCATAGGTCAACATCCTCCCGAATACCATATTCGATATTTTGCACATATTTTTTTACAAACATTTATATATTTTAATAGTAACACGAGGACGAAAAAAATTCAACATTTTTTATAAAAAAATCAGCGGTTTTCCAAAACATCCTGTGGTGTGTATATAATTTGGTCGTTATTATCATTACCGTCGCTGTAAGAAGACATATCCAGACGTCCCGAAAGAACGCCGCCGTTCTTCTCTAAGATCTGCGGCAGCGTACTTGCGAGCAGCTTGATTTCTCCGGCAAGGTTGCTTTCGTTGCCCAGAATAATGGAAAGAGTGTTTTTCCAGTTCAGAGAAATGCGGGATTTATCACGCATATCAATGCCCATAATGCCTTCAATTTGGTTTGCCTCCACCGCATCCAGCACGGTGCTGACAATGCGGACGCTGCGTTCATCCATCGCTGTGCTGCCGATAGCGGCATCTTCCGCAGGGGTGGCACCCTGCAGGTAGAAATACCGTCCCGGACGGTCGCTTTCTACGGGCATTGTTTCGAGAACCTTGCCGTTCGAGCCGACAATCAGCCAATTACCGCTGCCGTACATTGCACCGAGCACACGTGCTTCGGTGATTTCGATGGTAATGGTGTTGAAGGAGGGACTTTTCACCACCGCTTTTTCCACATACGGAAAGGTGGCTTCAATTTTCTTGGCGGCGGCGGCTTTATTCACCGAAAAAACACTCTGACCGAGCTTTAAGCCGCTTTCACCTACAATCGCCTTGTTGTCGTAACGGGTGTTGCCGGATACGGCAATACCGCTTACCGTAAAGCTGCTGAGCTTCGGCTCGGTGATGGGGGTGTCCCTGTGCCGCAGAAAAATCAGCATACCGGCTAAGGCAACAGATAGTACCACGATGATGATAAACAGCGTCACCACAATACGAAAACGGGTGACCGGCTGTTTTTTCTTTTTTCGGGCAGGTTTTTTTGCCATAAGAAACCTCCTTGGTCCCGTACCACATTACTGTGTTGTGATAACGGCACCTGCTTTTTGTAACGTTTGCGGCAGGTTGTCATACCCACGCAAAATATGTTGTATTTCGGTGATTTCACTGATATCCTCCGCCGCTAATGCCGCTACAACCAACGCAGCACCGCCACGCAGGTCGGTGCATTTTACCGCGGCACCCGAAAGGGCGGGTACGCCTTCTACGACCGCCATTCTGCCGTCAACCTTGATTTTTGCACCGAAACGTGTCAATTCGCCGACATAGGCAAAGCGGTTATCAAAAATGGTTTCCAAAAAAACGCTGGTTCCGTCCGCAATGCAGGCAGCGGCCACAAACGGTGCTGCCGCATCGGTAGGAAATCCGGGATGCGGTGTGGTACGGACAAGCGGTAATCGGTTGAGCTTACCCGGTGCTTGCACCAAAAGTGCATCCTGCATCCATCGCAGGCGGCATCCTGTTTCTTCCAGCACTGCCGTGACAGGAGCAATATGTGAAGGATGAATATTTTTCAACAATAAAGAGCCGCCTGTGACGGCTGCGGCCGCCATATACGTGGCGGCTTCAATACGGTCGGGGATAATAGTGTGACGGGTGCCGTGCAACCGTTCAACACCTTCAATTTCCAGCACACCCTCTGCCGGCTTTGTGATATGCGCACCGCAAGCGGTCAGAAAACGGCAAAGGTCGTCAATTTCCGGTTCCCTTGCGACGTTGCGGATGACCGTCTTCCCCTTTGCTGTTACCGCCGCCAAAATACTGTTTTCGGTTGCGCCGACACTCGGGAATTGTAAGGAAATATCACTGCCGCGCAGTGCCTTGTCTATACGACAGTCAATATGTCCGTGCCGTTCACGGATATGTACCCCCATTCGTCGCAAAGCGGCTAAATGCAGGTCTATGGGGCGTGGTCCCAACTCGCAACCGCCGGGATAGGACAGGTGTGCTTCTCCGTATCGTGCAATCAATGCACCCAAAAAGATAATGGACGAGCGCATTTCCCGCATTAACGTGTCGGGAATGTCGGTGCGGCAAATGCCGCCGGGATGTACCGTGATAACAGGGTATTCCACGGTGACATCGCACCCGAGATATTGCAGAATCCGTGTGGAAGCATCCACATCGGACAATTGGGGACAATTATGTATTTCGCTGATGCCGTCTACCAATAGCGTTGCGGCGAGTATTGGCAGAATACTGTTTTTCGCACCGTGTATTTCGGCTTCGCCTTGCAGACGGTGCCCGCCTTCTATGACCCATTTTTCCATATGCCGTTTCCTCCCTTTGCCTTATACGGCATACTATGCGGGAAACGGCGGTGTGGTGTTAAATCACGTCTTTTATAGCGGCGAGAATACGTGCATCTGCATCACGGATAGCGAGGGTGGCGGCTTTTTCCGCCATTTGTTGCATACGGTCAGGGTTTGCTGTGATGTCAAGAATGGTATTCCACAAAAGATCTGCTGTCAGGTCTTTTTCCTCAATGCAAACAGCAGCACCTTTGTTTACCAATGCCATAGCATTGTGGAACTGATGATTTTCCGCTACATACGGAGACGGAATGAGAATGGACGGTTTGCCTGCGGCGGGGATTTCACTCAGGGTCATCGCACCGCAACGGCTGATAATAAGGTCTGCCGCCGCCATACAGGTGGGCATATTATCAATGTAGGGGCGGACCGAAAAGCCATCCGCTTCAAGCGGTATGCCTTTTGCGGTGAGTGCGGTGCTGACCGTATCCCAACCGCCCTTGCCAACACCATGGATGTGCTGCAGCTTACCTTCGGCATAGCTGCGGGATAATACCTCGGTCATTGCCTCGTTGATGCGTTGTGCACCGAGACTGCCGCCGAAGGATACCACCAGCGGACGGTCGTCTGCACCGAGCTCTTTTCTGGCTTGTGCTTTCGCTTGTGCGGTATGCATCTGTGCAAAAGCAGGACGCAGGGGGTTGCCGGTAACAATCACTTTGCTGTTTGCGGGAAGATGCTTGCGTGCCGCTTCGCTGCACAGCAAAACGGTGGCACCTTCTTTGGCAAGCATTTTTACGGTAACACCCGGGAAGGCGTTGGATTCATGTACCAATACGGGAATGTGCATCTGCAGTGCCTTGCGCAGAATCGGACCACAGACATAACCGCCTGTGCCGATGCAGATGTCGGGTTTGAAGGTTTTGAGAATATTGGCGGATGCGGCGGTGGCGGTAAACACGTTGATAACCGCACCGACATTATGTTTGATGGCAGCGGGAGAGAGGGAACGATAAAAGCCCTTGACTTTTACGGTTTGTATCGGGTATCCCGCTTTGGGAACCAATTCCGTTTCCATTTTTCCTTCTGCACCAACAAACAAAAACTCGCTGTCGGGATATTCTTTTTTGATGATATCTGCGATGGCCAAGGCAGGATTGATATGTCCTGCGGTACCGCCGCCGGTTACCAGAACACGCATAATGTTACCTCACTTTTTATCGAAATGACAGTGGCGAGACACAGATAGAACAACGCCCATTTGCATCAGCAGCATAATCAGAGAAGTACCGCCATAGCTGAAGAAGGGTAAGCTGATACCGGTATTGGGGAAGCTGTTTGTAACAACAGCGATGTTGAGCAGTGCCTGTATGCCCACCTGTGCTGTGAGGCCGGTGGCAAGTATTGCACCGAAGCGGTCGGATGCGTGCATAGCGATATAAAAACCACGCCACACCAAAAGACCGAACAGGGCAATGATCGCAATAGCACCTACAAAGCCGATCTCTTCACATACTACTGCAAAAATGAAGTCATTTTGCGGTTCCGGGAGGAAGAGATGTTTTTGACGGGAGTTGCCGGGACCTTGCCCCAACAGACCGCCGGAGCCGATGGTAAACAGCGATTGCACCGTCTGCCATGCCTGGTCACGTCCGGCAAGGCCGGAGTTGTACACGCCCATAGGGTCTTTGAACACTTCAATACGTTCCTGCTCGTATCCGGCAACAAAAACCACGACATATACCACGATAACGGCAAGACCGACCAGCATCAGCAGGTATCTTGTACGAACACCGCCAACCATCATCAATACAAAACCGAGACCGCACAAAAGCACGGTACCCGACAGATGCGGCTCGATGACCACAAGACCACAGGTGATACCCAAAACGGTAATCAGGGGTACAAAACCGTGCAAGAAGGTCTTAATACGGCTGTAGTTCAATGAAATCAGATGCGCAAACAGCACGATAAGTGCAAATTTTGCGACTTCTGACGGCTGAAACTGACCGATACCCGGCAGACGTATCCAGCGGTGAATGCCGGTAGAGGACGGCAGTAACAGGGCGATACCCAGCAGCACCAACGATCCCAGCCACATTACCCAGGCGACACCGTGCCAGCGGTGGTAATCTACAAAAGAGAAAAGCAGCATAACGACGAGACCGCCGAGGGCAAACAAGAGCTGCTTGCGAATGAAAAACAGACTGTCACCGTCGTTGTGGTAAAAGGCATAGGCGTAGCTGGCAGAATATAACGAAATAAGACCCACGACCAGCACGGCGAGTGTGATGATCAAAAAGGGAAGATCAAAGCTCGCAGTGCAGAACCAAGTCTTTTTTCTTTTTTTGATTGCCGCAGTGGGATCGGCGGTCATCGGAATCACCGACATGTGTTTCACCTCGTTATAGTATGGCCGCTTACAGCATCAGTAATACGGCTAAGATAGACCCTGCGAGTGTAACAGCGGAGAAAACAAGAACGATGGTGTTTTCTTTCCAGCCGCACATTTCAAAATGGTGATGCAAGGGGCTCATTTTGAAAAGACGTTTGCCTTTGGTGATTTTGAAGTAGGAAACCTGCAGAATGACCGACAGGTTTTCGAGAATGTAGATAATGCCGACAGGCACCAGCACAAACGGAATATTCAGTGCAAAAGCGAGAGAGGTCAGCACGGCACCAATGTACAGAGAGCCGGTGTCACCCATAAATACTTTAGCGGGATGCAGATTCCACAGCAGAAAGCCCGCAAGTGCACCTGCAAACGCAACAGCGACCAGCTCCAGACCGAAAGCTGCACTGTGTCCCGCCAAAACGGCAAACGGTAAAACGGCTACGAAGCTGACGCTGCCGCAAAGACCGTCTACACCGTCGGTGAGATTAGTGGCATTGCTCATGGCAATAATCACGAATACGCAGAAAGGAATATACCAGAAACCGAAGTCCACCATACCGAAGAAGGGCACGTGGATGGTGGTGCCACCCACCAAATATTGCGACACAGCATATACAGCGGAAACGAGCAGCTGTGCCAACAGCTTCTGACGTGCGGTCAGACCGAGATTGCGTTTCTTGACAACCTTGATATAGTCATCTGCAAAGCCGATAGCACTGCAGCCCAGCGGCAAGAACAGCGTACCGAGCAGTTTGACAACCAAAAGGGCACCGTCATCAAGCGGTTTATCGGAAAGCAGCAGCTGTGCCGCCAATAAGCCGAGCACGGCGGTTACCGTGGTAGCAAGAATGAAAATAATACCGCCCATGGTGGGGGTGCCTTGCTTTTTCTGATGCCAGGCAGGACCTTCTTCACGGATGGTCTGACCGAAATGCAGACGCTGTAATTCCGGAATAACGATTTTGCCGAGCAGAGCGGCAAGAATGAAGGAAAATATGCCGCCGGCCGCTAAAATGATAATTTGTGTGGTGTTCATACGTCTTTACTCCTTAACACTGTTTATTCCAAAGCAGCGAGTGCCTCGGCAACCACTTCACGTTCGTCCAGGTGAATGGTGCCGTCTGCCAGAATCTGATATGTTTCATGGCCTTTGCCTGCCAATAGGATAGTATCGCCCACTTTGGCATTTTTAACGGCATAGTGAATGGCTTCAATACGGTTTTCAATCACCGTATAGGGTGTTTTGCTGCTCTGCATACCGCCTAAGATATCCTGAATAATGGCGGCAGGATTTTCCGAACGCGGATTATCCGAGGTGACGATAACATAGTCGGACAGTGCTGCGGCAACGGCACCCATTTTGGGGCGTTTGGTGCGGTCTCGGTCACCGCCGCAGCCGAATACGGTAACAAGGCGGCCTTCGCAGCAAGCTTTTAACGTTTTGCAGATGTTTTGGAGGCCGTCCGGCGTATGTGCATAGTCGATAACCACGGTAAAATCCCGACCGGTAGGAACGATTTCCGCACGACCCTTCACGCCGATAGCAATACGCAGCGTGTCGATAACCATTTGAAAGGGGATGCCCAGGGTGATGGCCGCTGTCGCCGCCGCCATACCGTTATATACGGAAAACTCACCGGGGATATGTAAGGTTACACGACCGATGGTGTCGGGGGTGACCAGCTCATATCTTACACCGTCGGGTTTATAGCAAATATTTTTGGCTATAAAATCGGCACTGTTGTGTTTAATGGAATAGTGGGCAACAGGTGTAGAAAGTCCTTCCTCCAATGCTGCACACCACGGGTCGTCTATATTCAAAACGGCGGTGCGGCTGACCTCAAACAAGCGTTTTTTTGCCAGCATATAGTTTTCCATTGTGCCGTGATAATCGAGATGATCCTGGGTGAGATTGGTAAACACACCGACGTCAAAGGTACAGCAACCGACACGGTATTGGTCCAAAGCATGAGAGGATACTTCCATAACGCAGTAGGTGCAGCCCTCTGCCACCATCAGTGCGAACAGACTTTGCAGTTCATAGGTGTCGGGGGTGGTACGTGCGGCAGGGAGTGCACGGTCGCCTATCATATTCTGAATGGTGCCGACAAGGCCAACCTTGTGACCTGCTGCCTCCAGAATGCTCTTCAGCAAGCATACGGTGGTGGTTTTACCGTTGGTACCTGTTACGCCTACCAGATGCAGCTGCTTGGAGGGGTGGTGAAACCAATTCGCAGAAATAAAAGACCAAGCCAGACGGGCATTTTCGGTGATAATCTGATTGGGCAACCCCAAATCCCGTTCGACAACAATCGCAGCAGCACCTTTTTCCAGTGCGCCGGGTGCAAAATCGTGACCGTCAACCACAGTGCCGCTGATGCACACGAACAGTGTGCCGGCCTCTACCTTACGGGAATCGCAGGTAACCGATACGATGTCGGTGTCGGGAGAAACGGCAAAGGGCTGTACAGCAATCCCTTGTAACACTTCGGATAATCTCATGGGGAAAACCTCCTTTGGTTATCAGCCGCCGTCTGCGGCGTCGTTATATATGAAGGAAACGGTGACGGTAGTGCCGGGCGCAACCGCCGTGCCGGGTGCAATGCTTTGCTTACTTGCAGCTGTCTGCCCCGATTCCAGACCGACGCCTGACAGCTGTATGTTCAGTCCCGCATTGGTGGCGGTCAGGTTTGCGGCGGAAACACTCATACCTTGGAAATTCGGAACGGTAACGGTGCGTTCCAATGCATTTTCGTCAGTATACAGAACTACGATACCGTTTTTAGGCATCGATTGCCCTGCCTCGGGGATTTGTTTTAACACGGTATCACCGCTGCCCACCTTACGCACGGTGAGACCTGCGTTGGTAACGGCGGCCTCTGCTGCGGCAAGGGGTTTGCCGGTAACAGCGGGGGAGGTGGTGCTGAGCTTTGCCAGCTCTGCGGTGGTGTATTTGGGCTCAACACCGAGGTACGGAAGCACATCGGACAGAATCTTCTGTGCAACAGGAGCGGAAATGGTGCCGCCGAAGCGTACCGCACATTGCGGCTGGTCCAACAACACGAGAATAGCAACCTTCGGGTCGTCGGCAGGTGCAAATCCCGCAAAGGAGGCGACCACCTCGTTACCTTCCATATCTCGTTTCTCGGAGGTAGCCGTTTTGCCTGCAACACGGTAGCCGGCAACGTAAGCACTCTTGCAACCGCCGGTGGTTACCGCTGCGAGCATCATATCCGAAACTTTGGAGGCGGTTTCTTTGGAGACAACCTGTCTGCGGACCACTGTTTCGGTGTTGTCAACGACGTTACCTTCGCTATCCAGCACCTGCTTTACTACGTGGGGAGAAAGCAGCTTGCCGCCGTTCGCAATGGTAGAAATGGCGGTAATCATCTGGATGGGGGTCACCTTACTGGTCTGACCGAAAGCGGCGGTAGCCAGAGAGGCGGCGGTGTTGTTTAGGGTTTGCTCGTTGTGGTACAACCCCGCGTTAGAGGTTTCACCACTCATATCAATGCCGCTTTTTTCGGTAAAGCCAAAGGCGGTAAAGTATTTGAAGAACACACTGCCGCCCATTTTGAGACCGAGCTGCATAAAATACGGGTTGCAGGAGGAGGAAATGGCAGCCGCCATATCCTGCATGCCGTGACCTCCCGCTTTGTGACAGCGAATGGTCCAACCGCCGACCACGTGGTAGCCGGGGCAGTTATAGCTGGTGGAAAGTGCACCGATACCCTCTTCTAATGCGGCGGCAGCGGTGAACACCTTGAAAACCGAACCCGGTTCGTACGTTTCGGAAACAACCTTGTTTCTCCACTGCGTTTCCAGAGCGGTTTTACGGAATGTGGCTTTCTCTTCTTCGGGCAGTTCCTCGATATATGCCAGCGTTTCTTCCGAAAGGGTAAACGGTTGGTTAGGGTCGTAATCGCCTTTGGTAGCCATAGCGAGAATGCCGCCTGTATTGACATCCTGGATGATGACACTGCCACGGTTGGTGGTGCCCGTATCCTTGACCGCTTCTTCCAGGTATTTTTCGGCATACATTTGTATGGTCTGATCAATGGTAAGCATCAGACTGTTGCCGTCCTCTGCATCCACTACCTTGCTGTATTCCATTTCAGTGGGCATCTGGTCGCCTAAACCGTTTTGTGCGGTGATAATGCGACCGGGTGTACCCGAGAGAATATCGTTGTAGGCGGCCTCCAGACCTTCCAGACCCTTGTTGTCCGTGCCGGTGAAGCCCAGCACATGGGAAAGCAGGGTTCCTTGCGGATAGTAGCGCTTGTAGTCGGGGATGATACTGAAAACACCTGCAAGGCCGTTCTCGGTAACCCATTTGCTGAAGGCCTCTTTTTGAGCAAACTCTACACGGCTTTTGATAACCTCGTACTGAGAATTGGTTTTACCTGTCTGGTTATACAGTGTTTCACGGTCAACCTGCAGGATGGCGGACAGTTCGTCTGCCACAAAGGTACGCAGCTGATCAACGGTTGCCAAATTATCGTAGTTTTTGAGGTTTACGTCGGAAAGGGCAAGCGGAGACATAATTAAACGCCAAACCTCTGCGGAGACCGCCAGAGGTTCCATATTGGCATCATAGATGGTGCCGCGTTTTGCAGCCACCTGGCTGTCGCTTACCTGTTGCGAGCGGGCACGTGCCAACCACATATCACCTTGTACCAGTTGAATGACACCCATGTTAAAGATGACATATACAGCAACGGCGAGCATCAGAACAAGTGCAACGTAACTACGCACTTTCATAGCATTCGAAGGTTTTTTCCCGACTGTCCGGTCTTCTCTTTTTTTCTTGTGCATACATGTCACCTCTACAAAAAATACCGGTTAATTCACCCTAAAGAAAAGCAAGAAACGAGAGTTAAGATTTTCTCCCAACTCTCGATGTAATACATAATACTATACCTATTTGGAAACAGGAATGGCTATGCGGATTTTACGAGAAAATCTGCACAATACCATTCCAGATCGCAGCAAGAAAGCCGGTGTTGCCGCCGGAAACCGTCACCGTGTCCGTGCCGGAAACGGTGATGTAGTTAATTTGGTTGGTGTCTGACAGTGTCATGCCGCTTTCCCTGGCATATTCGTTTACATTGGCGATGGAAGTTTTGCTTGCCAGCTCGGACTCCAGACGCACCTGCTCACTCTGCAGCTCGGCAAGACGACTTTCCGCCTGCGAAATGCGGGCGTTTACCTCGGTGAGCTGTACGCCTAAGGTGATACGCAGGCCAATCACGGCAACCACTGCCAAAACGATCAGCACAACAGCGGAAACGTTAAGAACACGCTGTAATTTTTTGCGGCGGTTGTTGCGTTTGATTTCTTTTTTATTCGGTTTTAAGGCGACCAGCTTGGTTTTCTTGCTTTCGAAAAGCGACAGGTCGTAAGCGTATTCGCTGTTGGCCATACAAACGTCTCCTTCTTTTATATTCCTTATATATTATTCATACCGTTCATGCAGACGGCGGATACATCTGAGTTTTGCGGAGCGGGCACGAGGGTTTTGTGCCAATTCTTCTTTGGATGCGGTTACAGGTTTTGCGGGATGTCCCGCAGGGGTTCTGCCACAGGTGCAAATAGGAAAATCCTTCGGGCAAATACACCCTTGCTTTAATGTTTGAAACCGCTGTTTGACGATGCGGTCCTCCAGTGAATGGAAGGTGATGACCGCTAAAATACCGCCGTCCTTCAAACAATCGAATGCGGTATCTAATGCGGCGGACAAGCAATCCAGTTCGCCGTTTACGGCGATACGCAGTGCCTGAAACACACGCCGTGCAGGGTGTCCGTCACGTCTGGCAGCGGCAGGGACGGCATTACAGATAACGTCAGCCAGCTGCAAGGTGGTTTTGATGCTGTTGTTTGCCCGATGACGAACAATATCAGCGGCAATGCGACGAGAGAACTTTTCTTCGCCGTATTCGAAAAAGATTTTCGAGAGCTCTTGCTCGGATAAGGTGTTTACCAGATCGGCGGCTGTAGTGCCGCTTTGGCTCATACGCATATCCAGCGGTGCGTCCGTATGGTACGAAAAACCACGGGAGCCCTCGTCCAACTGATGAGACGAAACGCCGATGTCCAGCAGGATGCCGTCTACGGCAGGAATATCCAACGAGGACAACACGTTGTCCATTTCGGTGAAATTGGAATGCACCACGGTGGCAGGCAAGCCCTGCAGTCGTGCACTTGCGGCGACGATGGCGTCGGGGTCACGGTCTAATGAAATCAAACGGCCGCTTGTGAGGCGGCTTGCAATGGCAGAGGAATGTCCGCCGCCGCCTGCTGTACCGTCAAGATATATGCCGTCGGGCTTGATTTCCAGTGCGTCGACGGTTTCCTGCAACAACACCGGAATATGATACTGTCCGCTGTCTGCCATTACCGTTCACGCCTTTCTTGTTATCAGAACTTACATCAGAAGCCAAGCTTCATAAACTCTTCTTCCATAAACTCGGGTGTAAGCTGCTGTGTGGCTTCTTCAAAAACGGCGGGATTCCAGATCTCCGCACGCTTACCGGCACCAATGACCATAGCTTCTTTCTCCAGACCGGCATAAGCCAGCAGATGCTTAGGCAATAAGATACGTCCCTGTGCATCCGGTGTGACATCTTCTGCATTAGAGGTGAGTTGTCTCATCAGCACACGCCCTTGCGTCATCGGCAAGGCGGCGATGCCGCCGAGCAGTTCATCCCACTCGTCGGTGGAGTAGAGACATATGCATTTATCCAGTACAGCAGCCGCAATAAAGCCTTCACCTAACTTCTCACGAAACTTTGCCGGCACAAACATACGGCCTTTGGCGTCTACGTTGTGTCGATACCGTCCGTATAGCATATATCTCACCTCCATACAGCAAATTCAGAAAGGGAAAAGGTATTTCACATTATTGTTGAAAACTTTGTTGAAATGTTAAAAGTTCACCATTTTACTCCACACAGATGCACTTTTAACCACAAAACATATTATATAGGAGTTTTTATGAAAAATCAATAGGTTTTTATAAAAAAATATGTCTTTTTTCAAACAAAAAAACAGCACGCCGAAGCGTGCTGTCAAAAGCAAAGGAGATGCACCTTGCGGTGCATCTCCTTTTAACCACGGTTATTGAATTTCCACCTTTTCAAAGGCGAGGGTTTCTATGGCTTTTCGCTCACAAGTGCAAAGGTTCGCATCAAAAATTTCCACCAAAAACCCGTCGTATTCAATATAGTAAATATCTATGCGAGTTGTTGTTTCATTTGTGTTGTCTTTGACTTTTTCACCGTAACAATGCAAAACCGGTATGCCGTTTGCAATTTCAAAATATTCTCGTTCAAGTTCAGGATAAGGATTCTCTAAACTGCTCTTGTTATGCGTCACATTGACGGTCAGTGAACACCCATCGGGTAATCGCGTACAAAAAGAGCTTTTACCCCCTGCCATAAAAGAAACACTGTCAAACGCTCTGTTGTAGACCTGCGGTATCAAGAAGAACCGCTGTTCCAACAGCATAGACATAGAGTTTTTTTGTATCGTTTCCGGCCATCCTTGGCAATTCTTAAAAATTTCGGACAAATCCTCGAGGGAATATACCGTGCGCAAGGTTTCGCGGTATGCATCCATATTCGGAAAAGCAGTCACTTTTGCAGGGCCTGTTTTGTCTGTTATGGTGTTGGTTGTGTTACTCGTATCATCCGTTTTGGCTTGTCTGCACCCGCACAACAAAAGCAGACAGCTCAAAAATACAAGGATGCATTTACGTTTCATGTTCATCTCTCCGTTCTATAAATAAGACGCGGCATAGCTTTGGATAAAACCAACACAATAAGGGCAGTAGGCGGCCCACAGGCCGGTTAAAAGTTGCAGTTTTATGGTGTCTTTTACGTTGTATTTCATCATACAACTATACCCTGTGGTGCAAGTATCAGAGGCATCACCAATGCAACCGAGTGTATGTCCAAATTCATGTGCCAAGATACATGTGAAACTTTGTGTTAGATATTGTGCATGAGTCAAATTTTCGTTTGGAAAATTTTTACAATAAGTCGCATATCCTTCAACATCATTGCCTAAACAAACCAAAATTTGTGTGCCAGCACTATCAGTAATTCCTAATGCATCTACCAGTTTTGGATTCAAATATGTGCAATCTTGGCAAACCAAGTGCCCAGTCCACTTCACAATTTTCGTGTTTTTCGGAATTGTGGTTATGCCGGCCGGTAGTGTGTATAGCATATTTCCCCAATTGCAACAATGGTATGTGCCGGTATGGAAGTCGCAAACGATAGGTACATTATTATCGTCGTTCTCGATGCTGGAATCGGCAGGAAGTTCCAACTGACAAAGCTGATCTAACCCGTTTTTATGTGTACATTGATCGGCAGGTGAAGTGTATGCAGAAATCGTACTGTGTATTTTTATCCTGTATTTTGCCAAATAAAAATCATGAAGGGTTTGGGTGTATGTTTCAATCATATCAATAGCTGCGGCTGCGCCGCCATAGCGAAGAGCAAAACCTGCATCATAATACTGTTGCAGATATAAGTCGTACTGATAAGCGTATTTTATGATCACTAACGGGCGAAGATTGACGGTGGCATAATCACTACTCACATAGCACACCCGATTAAGAGACGAACTGACGGTTGTAGGTTCTAAGCGGATGCCGAAATCGGTGGACGGTGTGGAGTAATGTGCTTTGACCCAGTTGGTAATATTGTAGGTGTCGTACCCGCTGGTTTTCTGTCGCGCATCTCCAATGTTAGTATAGCTCATATATATGCCCTGTATGTTTTGAGAATTATTCCAAGTGATAGTTGCCGAATTCCAAGAAGAAGTCAGACGATATGCGTTGATTGTGAAATTATACCCTGTTTGCCAAGATGCAGTTGGATAATAGGCTAACCGTAATTCTGCGCTGGTGATGTATGAGGGGTCAAAACCGCTTTCCGTTGGCCACTGGGATAAATTGAAATACATAAAGCCGCGGGTGCTGTTGGGACCTGAACCTACATAGATGCGGTCTAATAGCTGGTAGTTCGTTGTAGGATTACTTTGCTGGACGCCTGCATCTTGTATGTAACTACTGTTTTGAGTGGCAGGCAAATTTTTGATTGTGGGGTCAAGAGTGACAGGATAAACACGTTCAGTGTCGGTGAGCCATGCGCGGTTGGGGGGTGAGGGTATACCTGCAACCTGTCGCGTTGGGTTGTAAGGTAACGGTAATATCGGTGCTGTATCCTTCCCCATCGTCAAACATGTACGGTGCTTCAATTACGAAAACCACCACGCCCGCATTGTCTGCGAAATGCACGCTATTATCTGCCTGCAAAATTGCCTGCAAACCCGTGTAAGTAAAGGTAAAGGAGAAGGAAAGCGCAGAGGGAATTTGATTGAATATCAGCGTTTCCTTCAGTTTTTTGCCACTCACGTAATACTGTAGGTCGATATTCGGTTGTACCGAAGAAAAGGTGATGGCGGAGCGGTTTTTCCACGCAGTCATTGCATGTTCTTTGTCTATTTCCGCTTTTGCCGCATCTGTAGTTGCCGCGGACAGTTTGCTACTTAGTTGTGCTTGCTGCTCGGCTTTGGTAAACGGCTGTTCTACTACGCCTAACACCGTATCGGCGGCACCGTCGAAACAAAAACGCAGGGTGTGTTCCCCGAGGGATACCACAATAGGCGCATTTTTATGTATTGCAGCGGGCAACTGCACCTTAAACGGGTTATCATTATTTTCATAATACGCCGTGATGGGGTTACTAATTGCCGCAGTGTCCGTACTGTTGTTTCTTATATGGCGCTGCTAACGCTATCGCCTGTCTTGGTGGCTGCGATAAGAGTATTATCAATCTCTACCCATTTGCCGTCTTTCTCATAATGGATGGGGCTATCGTATATAACGGCGGCCCCTGTCCCATCGGCAAGTTCAAAGTGCTTAATAAACTCTTCGCGCAAAACGGTCATTTCCTTGGTTGCTGTTTCGGTTAGCGTGGCCTTTGCGACTTCAGTAGGGGTCGGTTCGTCCGCAAAAGCGGAGAGTGGTGTGAAAGTGGCGGTCAGCACCAAAAGACTGAGTAAAACGGCAAATATTCTAGATGTTTTTCTTCTTTTCATCAGGGTAACTCCTTTCTGTCTTACAACGGCTTTTACACATAAAAAATTGTTCTTCGTCTGTATAAACCGTCGGAATCACCCCCCTTTTTTTACTTCTTCAATTTACTTGCACTCATATTTTATCAAAAGCACCCACTTTCTGTCAACAGAAAGTGGGTGCTTTTGCATAACAACATAACAATTTGTTATCTTTTGCCCGATTTTGATTTTTAGCACATTATTTACAAGGTTTATAGGCGTTTGGGGTTAAGCAAGCACGCTTGCCAAACCGACTATCAAAGGCATGGTAACCACCGACACAAGGGTGGACAGGGATACAATGTTACAGGACGTTTCGGGGTAGCGGTCGTATTTCGCCGCAAACATGGTGGAAAGTGCGGCGGTGGGGGCAGAGGCGGAAATGGTGAGCGAAATCAGCATAGTACCGCGCAAGCCGCAAAGATACATAACCCCAAATGCTGCCAGCGGCAGGGCGATGGTCCTGAGGAAAATGACGTAAAAGCTTTTAAGGTCTTTTAGAGAGGATTTCAAATCGCTGTTGGCAAGATAATAACCGATGATAATCATCGGGAGAGGGGTGTTCAAATTTGCAAGGTGTTTTATGGGGGTAAACACCAACGTCGGCAGGCGAAAAGCGGGAATGACCTGCGGTAAAATAAACAGCAAAAGCCCGACAAGCACCCCGAGAATACCGGGGGTTACAAACATTTTCTTGGCGGACAGCGTTTTGCGGTCTCCGCTCATCAACAGCAAGCCGAACGACCAAATCACCACGTTAAACACCGCAACGTATGCGCCGCCGAAAAAGGTGCCTTGGTCACCGAGTAATGCCTCTTGCAACGGCAGACCCATAAAGCCCGCATTAGAGAAAATGATGCAAAATCGCAACATACGTTCGCGGGAATTGTCTGCGTCCTTTATCAAGGGGAAGGCGAGCAGAATAAACCCCACGTGTATCAAGGCGGAAATCAGCAGGCAGAGGAATAATTCTTTTACCTTTTGCGCGCTGAACGGAATTTCTACGAAGGATTTTATCAGTACGCACGGTGTTACGCAGTAGAGCACCAGATCGGTAAGCCCTTTGGTAACCGTTTCGTTTAAGAGCTTTGTTTTTGCGCATAAAAAGCCGACACCGATAAGGATAAACAGGATGAGCACTTGC
>JAZNXY010000026.1:0-3399 GCA_045594105.1 Acutalibacteraceae bacterium
TTTATCAGTTTGCTCGAAGACCATCCTTTGTGTCCATGTTGATTTTTGCGAGAGAAATGATAGATATACCAAACAATTTCTATGTTAACAATCGGAGTAGGCGCAAACCATATTTAAAATAAAAATATAAAGAAATTCCTCAGTTTTCAGGCAAATTCAATTCGTGTCATTAAGCTCAAAACTCCCAAAAAAATCCCGTTCACGTAAGTGGACGGGATTTTTACTTTTGCTTGGATTTTTCCTGTGTTGAAGGCAACAATAACCCTATATAAAACGGAGGGTTATATATGAAATCTATATGGAACGAAAATATCGAGCGCAACCGCTTTGAATCGCTTGAAAAAGATATTAAAACGCAAGTGCTGATCATCGGTGGCGGTATCACAGGTATTCTGTGTGCATATATGCTGCAGGAGGCAGGCGTGGATTGTGTTTTGGTTGAGGCGGAGCGCATTTGCAACGGTGTGACAGCCAATACAACGGCAAAAATCACGTTACAGCACGGTCTTATTTACGACAAAATCATAAACAAATACGGCGTTGAAGCGGCGTCGATGTATCTAAAAGCACAGCAGTCAGCTTTGGAACGTTTTGATATATTGTGCCGCGATATGGATTGTGATTATAAAAGACGGGACGCATATGTGTTTTCTAGGGATAATCGCAGAGAAATCGAGAACGAGGTATCTGCATATAATCGCCTTGGCGTTGCGGCGGAGTTTTGCCAAACAGTTGACCTGCCAATAGAAATTGCAGGAGCAGTGCGTATCAAAAAACAAGCGCAATTTCATCCGTTGAAATTTTGTCTCCCATTGGCGGAACGGTTGAATATTTATGAAAACACAAAGATAATAGAGATGTTTGACGGCGGAGCGATAACCGAAAAAGGTACGGTTTTTGCCGAAAAAATCATCGTGGCAACGCATTTTCCTTTTGCCAATAAATACGGTGCCTACTTTTTGAAAATGTATCAACACCGCTCATACGTGTTGGCGCTGGAAAACGCGCATTTACCTGACGGTATGTACGTGGATGCCGATATAAAAGGATTGTCTTTCAGGGGGTATCAGGATATGCTTTTGCTCGGCGGCGGTAGTCACAGGACAGGCAAAAAAGGCGGTGCGTGGCAGGAATTGCGGGCATTTGCCCGGGAAAAGTACCCGAAAAGCCGAGAAATTGCGCACTGGGCGACACAAGATTGTATGACGTTAGACGGTATCCCGTATATTGGTCCGTACTCTCGCAGGCTGCCTAATGTATATGTGGCGACGGGATATAATAAATGGGGTATGACCTCATCTATGGTGGCGGCAAGGATATTGACCGATATGGTACTTGGAAAAGAAAACCCGCATGCGCAGGTGTTTTCACCGTCAAGAAGTCTTTTACACCCGCAACTCGCTGTCAACGCGGTAGAAACGGCGGTGAATCTTTTAACACCCACAGCACCGCGATGTCCGCATCTTGGGTGTGCATTGAAATATAATCCTCACGAACATTCGTGGGATTGTCCGTGCCACGGCTCGAGATTTACAAAAGACGGGAAGCTGATAGAAAATCCCGCTACCGACGATCTGCGATAATTGTTAGAGAAATCCTCTGACCCTTGCATGCCTTTGCCGATATGGTATAATCAACATCAATAGTATCCCACAAGGAAAGGGTGTTGTTGCTTGAACATTTTGGGAGAGGTTCTTAGAGTGCTGGATGCACAAATGCAGGAACCGCCAATGTACGGTTGGTTTCATCTGCTGTTTTTTGCGTTAAGCATTATTGCAGGTATAGTACTGTGCCGCTGTTCTAAAGCGGGGGAAGAACGGTTTACACGTTGCGTGTTGATTGTTTCGGCTGTTATAGCACTTGTCTTGGAAGTGTATAAGCAAATCAATTTTACGTTCAGTTATGACGGCACAACCATTGCCACTGATTATCAGTGGTACATATTTCCGTTCCAATTCTGTTCTACCCCTATGTACATTAGTCTGCTGGCAGGTGTTATACATCATCGGAAGCTACATGACGCACTGTGTGCATATCTCGCAACCTTTGCACTGTTTGCGGGGCTTTGTGTGATGCTGTATCCGCCGCAGGTGTTTATTTCCACTATCGGTATCAATATCCAGACTATGGTGTGTCACGGTATGATGCTTTCGGTGGGCATTTACTTGTTTGGTACAGGTTATGTGAAGGCGGAGCATAAGACGATTGTCAAGGCGGTACCTGTGTTTGCGGCTTGTCTTGTGATGGCAATGCTATTGAATGAGATTGCGTATTTTAGCGGATTGCTGGAATCCGAGACCTTTAATATGTTTTTTATCAGTCCGCATTGCGAACCATCCTTGCCGGTATATTCGTTGGTGCAAGCGGTGGTGCCGTTCCCGTGGTGCTTGTTTATTTATATTTTTGGCTTCTCGGCGGCGGCATATATTATCTTGTTGATAGCTATGCTGATAAAGAGGGTAGCAGACAGGTATAAGAAAAAACCTGTGAACATGGAAATTACAGGCAATGAGCCGAGCGAAATGTTTAGCACTAAATAAACGGAGGAAAAGATGAGCAGGTATTTTGTGGTGTCTGATATTCACGGACACTATACCCTTTTAAGAGAAGCACTGAATGAGGCGGGATTTGATGCGGAAAACGAAAACCATATTCTCGTTTGTTGCGGCGATTACTTTGATCGGGGCGATGAAAATGTAGAAGTGTTGAAGTTTTTCGAAAGACTGAAACACAAGGTGCTTTTACGTGGCAATCATGAGGATATGCTGTTGAAAATCTTTGAAACGGGGCAGATGAAACCGCATAATTTCTTAAACGGCACCCTGAAAACCGTTGAAAGCTTCTTCGGAAAATATTGCTTGGATCCCATAGATAACTCTTTGGATTTTTCCGGTAAAACCGGCACACTGGATCGTATTTGCGATTTTATTAACGAAACTGCAGACTTTTTCGAAACGGAAAAATACGTTTTTGTGCACGGTTGGTTGCCCGAAAATGCTGTCACCTCCCAAGCACGCCAAAACGCAAGCAAGAAAGCGTGGGAAAGGGCAAGATGGATAAAATGGACAGATCAATATATCGGAGAGAGACCCTTGGCGGATAAAACCCTTGTATGCGGACATGTGCCCACTTTTTTTGCGTACCGGGTTGACAGCAGACGTGATGCGAGCAATGCGGATATATATTACGGAAATGGCTTAATTGCGGTTGATGCCGGCGTGTTTGATACCCAAAGGGTCAATGTACTTGTATTGGAAGAATGAATTGTCAAACTAAGTGCAACACTTTTTTGAGAGAAGCATCAAACAAATCGACTGGTTTTTGAAAACCTAAAACTTTTTTGGGCCTGGCGTTGATCAACGCCAGGTTCTTTTTTAGCGTTGCGGGACTCACACGGGA
>JAZNXY010000027.1:0-14389 GCA_045594105.1 Acutalibacteraceae bacterium
GCTCTTCTATGGTAAGATGTTTGTAGTTCATACGAATCCTCCTTTGGTGTTTATTGTGTGGTAACTTTATTCTACCAGAGATTCGTATGAACTTCTATTTTATTTTGCTAAAGTGTTGCACTTGATAGTATAACTCACCCACAACACAAAAAAGGGACACCCATAAGGGTGTCCCTTTTTTGTGTTCGTTCCTGCTCATCGACAAAACCCGAAAATCCGCTTGCGGATTTTCTCGGAAGCGGTGCACACACTACTGCTTAGTAGGCATTTTTCTGCAACTCTCCAAACACAATATAGAGGGTTACATTGTGCTGTGCAGACGCCGTCTGTTGTGTTTTTGAAGTATATCCTACTTGACGAAACGGTTTTTTCGCAGTACAATAAAAGGTAATGAAGAAAAACTTTAAGAACGGATGAAATGAATGGCACAGAAGAAGACAAATTACGGAAATGAAAGTATTGCATCCTTGAAAGGTGCTGACCGCGTCAGAAAACGTCCGGCGGTTATTTTTGGCTCGGACGGACTGGAAGGTTGTCAGCATGCGGTGTTTGAAATCCTTTCCAACTCCATTGACGAAGCACGTGAAGGGCACGGCGACCATATTGTTACCACCTGTTTCACCGACGGCTCTATTGAGGTGCAGGACTTCGGTCGCGGTATTCCTGTGGACTGGAACCCGAAGGAAGAACGGTTTAACTGGGAGCTTGTTTTCTGCGAAATGTACGCAGGCGGTAAGTATAATACCAACCAGGCGGAAAACTATGAGTTTTCGCTCGGTCTGAACGGCCTTGGTGCTTGTGCTACGCAGTATTCTTCGGAATATATGGATGTAGAGGTACGCCGTGACGGATTCAAGTATACTCTGCACTTTGAAAAAGGTGAAAATGTCGGCGGCCTAAAAAAAGAACCGTATACCAAGAAAGATACCGGTACCACCATTCGTTGGAAGCCCGACCTCGAGGTGTTTACCGATATCAACATTCCTCGTGAATACTATCGGGATATTATGCGTCGCCAGGCGATTGTGAATAATAATCTGCGTTTTATTTTCCGTGTTCAGCAGGACAGAGGTTTTGAGACCGAAGAGTTCGTATATGAAAACGGCATCTCCGACTATCTCAAAGAGGTGACAGGGGAGAACGCTATGACCGATATTCAGTTCTGGACAGCGGAACGGAGCGGACGTGACCGAGCGGACAAGCCCGATTATAAGGTGAAACTGAATGTTGCCATGTGTATCTCCAACAAGGTGAGCTTGCAGGAATACTACCACAACTCCAGTTGGCTGGAGCACGGCGGTTCTCCCGAAAAAGCGGTGCGTTCGGCGTTTGTGTCGCAGGTGGATGCGTATCTGCGTCAAAACGGCAAATACCTTAAAAATGAGAGCAAGATAACCTATCAGGACGTGCAGGATTGCCTTGTGCTTGTGTCCTCGTCCTTCTCGACCCAGACCTCTTACGAGAACCAAACAAAGAAAGCCATCACCAATAAGTTTATTCAGGAAGCGATGACCGATTTCCTGCGTCATAATTTAGAGGTGTATTTCCTTGAAAATAAGGCGGAAGCGGATAAGTTTACCGAGCAGGTGCTTATCAATAAACGCAGCCGTGAAAAAGCGGAAACTGCCCGTGTAAACATTAAAAAGGCACTGCAAACGGGTAACGATTTGACCTCACGTGTAGAAAGCTTCGTGGATTGCCGTAGCCGTAAGGCAGAGGAACGGGAGTTGTTTATCGTGGAAGGTAAGTCCGCTATGGGTGCTTGTGTGCAGGCGAGAAACCCTGATTTCCAGGCGATTATTCCCGTGCGTGGTAAAATCCTTAACTGCTTGAAATCCGAATATTCTAAGATATTTAAGAGCGAGATTATTACGGATCTTATTAAAGTGCTTGGTTGTGGTGTAGAGGTGAAAAACTCCAACAAGGAAATGTCCACCTTTGATTTAGGCCTGCTCCGTTTTAATAAGGTGATTATCTGTACCGATGCTGACGTTGACGGCTTCCAGATTCGTACGCTGATTCTGACCATGCTGTACCGACTGACCCCGACGCTCATCAACGCAGGCAAGGTGTTTATCGCAGAAACGCCCCTTTACGAAATCACGTGTAAGGATGATACGTATTTTGCATATAACGATGCCGAGAAGGCGAAGATATTGGCACTGATCGGTGATAAGAAACACACGATTCAGCGTTCCAAGGGTCTTGGTGAGAACGATCCCGAAATGATGTCGTTGACCACCATGAATCCTGCCACTCGTCGATTGGTACGGGTAGAGCCGGCCGAGGCAGAGGCAACTGCACAGATGTTTGATATCTTGCTGGGTGATAATCTCGCCGGCAGAAAAGAATACATTGCCCAAAACGGCGGCGACTATCTCGATATGGTCGACTTAAGCTGATTTCCTATCTTTTTTGGAGGCAACTATGGCGAAAAAAACGAAGAAAAATGTGAATACGGTGGATACTCTGCCCGAAAACGCTCATATTGAGGGTGCGGGGGAGATTGCGGTACAGCCGATTACCGATACACTGCGCATTAACTATATGCCGTATGCAATGAGTGTTATTATGTCCCGTGCCATCCCCGAAATCGACGGTTTTAAGCCGTCTCACCGCAAATTACTGTATACGATGTATAAAATGAACCTGTTGGGTTCACAGAGGGTAAAATCCGCAAATATTGTGGGCGCTACCATGAAGCTGAACCCTCATGGCGATGCGGCGATTTACGAAACGATGGTACGCCTTTCCAAAGGTAATCAATCGCTTTTACATCCGTACGTGGATTCAAAAGGTAACTTTGGTCGTGCGTATTCCGGCGATATGGAATATGCCGCCTCTCGTTATACCGAGGCGAAGCTGGAAGCGATTGCGGCGGAGCTGTTCCACGACATTGATAAGGATACGGTGGATTTCGTGGATAACTATGATTCCACCACCAAAGAGCCGATGCTTTTACCGGTTTCTTTCCCGTCTATTCTTGTGAATAACAATATGGGCATCGCTGTTGGTATGGCGAGCAATATCTGTTCCTTTAACTTAAAAGAGGTGTGCGATACCACTATCGCACTGATGAAGGATAAGAACCATGAGGTAGCGGATACCTTGCTGGCTCCCGATTTCCCGGGTGGCGGTCAGGTGCTGTATAACCGTGAGGAAATGGAAAAGATTTATGCAACGGGTAAAGGCAGTGTCAAGGTGCGTGCCGTATATACCTACGATAAGTCGTCGAACTGCATTGATATTACCGAGATTCCGTATACCACGACGGTAGAAGCTATCATTGCCAAAATGATAGAGCTCGTAAAGGCAGGCAAAATTCGGGATATTTCTGACGTGCGTAACGAAATCGGTTTGGAAGGTCTGAAAATCACCATTGACCTGAAACGTGGTGTGGATCCCGACAAGCTGATGAGCCGTCTGTATGCACTGACACCGTTGGAGGATAGCTTTGCGTGTAACTTCAACGTGCTGGTCGGTGGTGTACCGATGGTACTCGGTGTGAAGGATATTCTGGAGGAGTGGATTGCGTTCCGTACCGAATGTGTACGTCGCCGTACCGCCTTTGATCTTGCAAAAGCAAAGGATAAGCTGCATCTTTTGAAAGGCCTTTCCAAAATCCTTTTAGATATTGATAAAGCAATTTCTATTGTGCGTAATACCGAGGAAGAGGCCGAGGTCGTTCCCAATTTGATGATTGGCTTCGGTATCGATAAAATCCAGGCGGAATACGTTGCGGAAATCAAGCTGCGTCATCTCAACCGTGAATACATCTTGAAACGTCTTGCAGAAATGGAACAGCTGGAAAAGGATATTGCCGAAATGGAAAGCATTCTGGCTGACATGAAAAAGGTGCGCCGTATTATTATCAAAGAACTCGAAGAGGTTTCCAAAAAATACGGAATGCCGCGTAAAACTGTGTTGCTGTCCATGAGCGAGGTCAAGCAAGCGGAGGAGGATGAAGAGGAAGAAATTCCTGACTATCCGTGTACGTTGTTCTTTACCAACGAAGGATATTTCAAGAAAATCACCCCGGCTTCTTTGCGTATGAGCAGTGAGCATAAGCTTAAAGAAGGGGATGCCATTATGAAGGCGGTGGAAACCACCAACAGAATGGAACTGCTGTTCTTCAGCGATAAAGCGGCGGTGTATAAGAGCCGTGCGTCTGCCTTCGGTGATACCAAAGCAAGCAGTATGGGTGATTATATACCTGCAAAGCTGAAGTTTGATGCCGGTGAAGCGGCAAAATATATGGCGGTAACCTCTGATTATAAGGGGTATATGCTGTTCTTTTTTGAAAACGGCAAGGTGGCGAAGGTGGAACTGTCCGCCTATGTGACTAAGAACAATCGACATAAGCTGATTGGTGCCTATAGCGATAAGAATCCTGTTGTTGCGATGCTGCATATTCCCGAGGATACCGAGGTGTTGCTCACCTCCACTTCGGGCAGACGCCTGTTGGTGCATACGGGTGCTATTCAGCCGAAAACCACCCGTTCTACTATCGGCGTGCAGGTGCTGACCTTAAAGGGTAAGCATAAGTTGCAGAGCGCAGAGCTGTATAAGACGGGATCGCTGACTAAAGAAAACCGTTACCGTACAAAAAATCTCCCTGCCGCAGGTGCGATGCCGTTGGCGGAGGATTTTGGTGAGCAGCTGACGTTGGAGTAAGTATAGGTAAAACAAAAACCGCTGCCGAAACCCGAAAGGGTTTTGATAGCGGTTTCGGACAGCGGTTACGCAAACGCAATTTGTATCCGTTGTCGAGGTTAGTATATGGCTTTTTCTGAAAAATATACACTTCAAAAATAATTGTTGCTTTTTTGAAGTGACTGTGTTATAATGACTTGAAATTATGACACACAACCTTTGGAGGTAATAATAATGGGCGTTTTGGAAATTATTTTGGGTATCATTTTGATTGTGCTGGCAGTGGTTATCATTCTGGTTATTATGAAACAGGAAGGTAACGAGAATGGCGTTAATGTCATCTCGGGCAACAGCGAATCCTTTATGGACAGAAATAAACCGATGACCATGAGCGACCGTCTCGCAAAATGGACCAAATGGATTGCCGGCATCTTCTTTGTACTGGTATTGGTAGCGATGCTTGTTACCAATCTGTAAGAACTGTATAGCGAACAAGCACCCCACGTTTTGAAACGTGGGGTGCTTTTGTTTAAGTGCGGTCTATTTGTCCCACACTACTCATACAATAGCAAAAGGAGGGGCTGATGATATGGGTAGTAACTTAAAAGAAAAAATCTTTCGAACACGTGTAGAAGAACATCCGCTGTTACCGGCTATTCGTGAGGTGTGTGCCCGTATGCACGCATTGGAAACGCAGTTTTCGATGCAAAGTGACGGTGATTTGGTGGAAGCTTGTATTTATGAAATGGAAGCACTGCGTGCACAATATCGCTTTTTGCTCAAGCAGGCAAAAGAAATGGGCCTGACAGGTATATTACCGGTCAGAGAAGAAGAGTTTTAAGGGGTGATACCTATGCCGGTTGGCTTGCGTGTGGCGGTATATGCCGTGTGCGGTGTGGTAGTGCTTGTTGTGAGTGCTTCTCTGTTTCGCACAGGAAAACCGTTGCGGTATACGTTCGCTTCGTTTGTTGAAGGGGTGTGTGCAATGGCGGCGGTAGATATTGTCGGAATATTTACGGGGGTTTCTCTTGGGTTTGGTTGGTTCAGTATGGCTTGCTGTGCCGTTCTTGGCATTCCGGGCGTGATTTCTATGCTGTTGATGCGGGCAATTACGTTGCTATAATCTTCTTGTATTTCTGCTTTGTTTGTGATAAAATGGCAGAAAGGCAAGGTGATATATATGAAAGTTCTAATGATTCCTTCTTGGTACTGTACCAAGGCGGCACCGATCCTCGGTTCTTTTTACAAGGAACAAGCCGAAGAATTGGCTGCACGCGGTCATGATGTGGCAGTGATATATGCGGAGGTGGGCAGCAGCTTTTCTCCTAAGGTGAATGGGGTGACCCATGCGGTGGTAAACGGGGTCAACACGTATACGTATGTACGCCCGAATCTCACACCACGTTTTGAAAAGGGACGAGTTTGGCAGCGCACGAAGATGCTGGAACATTTGTATAAGCAACTTGTAAAAGAGTGGGGTAGACCTGATGTTGTCAATCTCCGTTCGTCTTTGCAGGGGTATGAGGCCGTTGCACTGTGCAAGAAATATAACTTGCCGCTGTTCTTTATGGAACACTCCTCCTTTGTTGTGACCGAGGGGGCGGGCAGTGCGGCGGTAAAACGTCTTGAAACGGTCATGGCGGCGGCAAAGGTTAATGCGTGTGTCAGCTCTGTGCTGATGAAGGTGATGAAGCCGTTTGATGAAGACACCCGTCTGATACCGGATTTTGTGGACGAGCGTCGTTTCTTTGTTGGTGAAAAAACAGAGAATACCGATACATTTGTATTTGCGGCAATGGGTCAGTTACGTCCGATTAAGGGACATGATACACTGATTCGTGCGTTTGCACGTCTGAAACAAATGACCGATCGGAAGGTTGCTCTGCGGATTGCGGGTACAGGCGGCCTTAAGGAGTATTTGCAAGGCATTATCGATGAAAACGGACTGCAGGATTGCTGTCACCTTGTCGGTGCGGTGCCCCGTGATAAGGTCGTGGATTTTATGAATAACTGCGATTGCTTTGTGTGTTCTTCACGCACAGAAATGCTGTCTTGCGTGCTGCACGAGTGTGCCGCTTGCGGTAAACCGGCTGTTGCCACCGCTTGCGGTGGCCCCGGTGATATTATCACTGCGGAGAGCGGTGTGTTGGTGCCTGTAGATGATGTGGAGGAAATGGCAAAGGCAATGCTTACGATGCTGGATAAGGCGGCAGAATATGACCGTACAGCGATCAGAGAAAGCATCGTGGCTCGTTTTGGCAGAGATGAGGTGTGCCGCCGATTGATATTGGCGTGTGAGGATACTTTGGGGGCAGCTAAATGATTTTTCCGGAAACCAAGACACTGTGTTTTCATCAGAAAAACGGTGTGGTATACTATTCCTTCCCGCAGATGGATGCATATCCGTTTATAAAAGCGGGAATGTCTACCCGTCTGGGCGGTGTCAGCGAGGGTATGTATGCGTCGATGAACTTAAGCTATACCCGTGGTGACGAGAAGGCAGCGGTAGATGAAAACTTCCGCCGTATTTGTGATGCTATGTGCTTGCCCTTTGAGGGGGTTGTGATATCCGCACAGGAGCATCATACCAATTTACAGAACGTTACTGCGAAAGATTGTGGCAAAGGAATTGCCTTTACAGGTTTCAAGGACATAGACGGCTTGCTGACCGATGAAGCGGGGGTTGTTCTTTGTACGCAGTATGCGGATTGCGTGCCGCTTGTATTTGCTGACCCCAAAAAGCACGTGGTTGCGGCTTCCCATGCGGGGTGGCGTGGCACGGTGGATGAGATTGGTCGCTTGACCGTGGAACGGATGTGCAGCGATTACGGTTGCGATCCTGCAAATATTCTGGTGGGTATTGCTCCCTCTATCGGCAAATGTTGCTTTGAGGTGGATACACCTGTGTATGATGCGTTTAATGAAATGGCGGTATTTGACGGCGGCTGCTTTACTGCACACGATAACGATAAGTTCCATATAGATTTGTGGGAGGTAAACCGTCGTGTGCTGCTGTCAGCAGGTGTGAAAGCCGAGCATATTACCGTAACCGATTTGTGTACCCGGTGCTATCCTGACCTTTTTTGGTCACATCGTAAAACAGGCCCCGATCGTGGCTCTCTGGCGGCATTTATCGGTATGACGGAATAAGAAACGAGCGTTTTTGCTATGCAAAAACGCTTTTATTTTTATATTTTTCACCCTGCTTGCATATTTTGTGACAGAAGAAAGGAAGGGTGTATATGAAAAAACGATGGTTGGCAGTGTTACTGGCAGCTGTAATGCTTTGCTGCTCGATAACAGCTTCTGCACAGAAAACGTACATTTACGATACGAGCGACGGACAGCTGCCGCACACAGAGGACGACAGCGTGTGGTTGCCTACAGCGGCAGCGGTAAGCGAAGCGGCATTGGCAGTGGGTGGAAAATCAGCCGTTTTGCTGGAACAGGAAACAGGGGAGATGCTGTTTGCTAAAAATGCACATGATAAGGTGCCGATTGCTTCGGTTACGAAGATTATGACGTTGCTGTTGGCGATGGAAGCTCTGGACAGCGAACAAATAAAAATGGACGAAACGGTTACCTGCTCCAAAACAGCGGCGTCTATGGGTGGCTCGCAGATTTGGTTGGAGGAAGGGGAGCAAATGACGGTGGATGAATTGCTCAAAGCTGCTGTTATTGTGTCTGCCAATGATGCCTGTGCCGCTTTGGCGGAGCATTTGTGCGGCACCGTTGAACAGTTTGTAGTGCGCATGAATCAACGGGCGAAAGAGCTCGGTATGCAGGATACAACCTTTCTGGATTGCAGCGGCCTGAACGATGAGGGTGTTTCCTCGGCACACGATGTGGCGGTTATGGCACGGGAATTGATGAAGCATAAGGAAATACAGAAATATACTACCGTCTGGATGGATAGTTTGCGTGACGGTGCTTCGGAGTTGGTGAACACCAATAAGCTCGTGCGTCATTACAAAGGGGCAACCGGGTTGAAAACAGGTACTACCTCTGCGGCGGGACATTGTCTTGCCGCCACGGCTGAAAGGGACGGTATTGCCTTTGTGGCGGTAATTCTCGGCTGTGATACTACCGATGAACGATTCGGTGGTGCTCGGGCGATGCTGGACTATGGATTTGCCAATTATACTTTATATACACCTGCGGCAGATGAAACAGTATTTCATCCTGTGGCGGTGCAGCACGGTACCGCCCGTGAAGTGATGGTGACGGCGGGAGAGGCGACGCCGCTTCTGCTTAATAAAGGGCAGGAAAAGCAGGTGGTACCCAAAATGGAGCTTTTAGAGACGGTACAGGCACCCGTGGAAGCAGGGCAGGTGCTGGGTAGGTGGCAACTGCTTTTAGACAATGAGATAATTGCTGAAATTCCATTGCGTGCGGCGACTGCAGTTGGAAAAATGACGCTTAAGGCCGCGCTGGGGTGTTTGCTCACTTCTTTGGTGGCATAAAGGTGTATTTTTTGTAAAAATTAACCTATTGCCATTGCTTTTTTACTTGATGTATGTTATGATATGTACAAACAGGAGAAAGAACCTTGTTGCTCTTTTTACACATAGTTTCCTTTTAAATATAGACAAATGTTGCATATATTTGCAACAACTCTCCATTGATAGTTTGCCTTAGTTGGATTATACTTGAAATAGGTAAAAAACTATTAAAAATTGAGGGATGTACAATGTCTGTTAAATTGGAAACGCGGTATGCCAACGGTTTTATCGCACCGCACGAATATGAGGCGATTGCACCATATATTAAGGTGGCACATGACACCTTGCACAACGGCAACGGTCTTGGAAATGACTTCTTGGGTTGGGTAGAACTACCCACTAACTATGATAAGGAAGAATTTGCCCGTATCAAAGCGGCTGCGGCGCGTATTAAAGAAAATACCGATATTTTTATCGCTATCGGCATCGGCGGCTCTTATCTGGGCGCTCGCGCGGCGATTGAATTTTTGAAATCTCCGCTTTATAACGCAAAGAAAAAGGATACCCCCGACGTGTACTTTGCGGGCAACAGCATCAGCAGTACTGCTTTGCAGGAATTGCTCGAACTGTGTGAAGGTCGCCGCGTATCCATTAACGTTATCTCTAAATCGGGTACCACCACCGAACCGGCTATTGCGTTCCGTGTGTTGCGTGACTACCTCGAAAAAACGGTTGGTAAGGAAGAGGCTAAAAACCGTATTTTCGTCACCACCGACCGCGAAAAAGGCACGCTGAAAGCATTGGCCGACCGTGAAGGCTATGAAACCTTCGTTGTGCCGGACGATGTCGGCGGTCGTTTCTCGGTGCTTACCGCTGTTGGCTTGTTGCCGATTGCTGTAGCAGGTTGTGATATCGATGCCCTGATGGCGGGTGCAAGAAAAGCGCAGGAAGCGTTGTGTGACACCGATCTTAACAACAACGACTGTTATAAATATGCGGCAGCACGTAACATTTTGTTGCGTCAAGGCAGAAGCGTAGAAATGATGGTCAGCTACGAACCGCAGTATGCGATGATGTCCGAATGGTGGAAACAGCTGTTTGGTGAGAGCGAGGGTAAAGACGGCAAGGGCTTGTTCCCGGCGTCTGCCATTTTCTCTACCGACCTGCATTCGCTCGGTCAGTTCGTACAGGAAGGTTCCAATATCCTGTTTGAAACGGTGGTCCTGCTAGACAAACCGCAGTTGGAAAAGGTTATTGAAAATGATCCTGAAAACGTGGACGGCCTGAACTTCCTGACCGGTAAAACAATGGGTTTTGTCAATCAGAAAGCATTTGAGGGCACCGTGCTGGCACATGCGGACGGCGGCACACCGTCGCTGGTTATCCGTGTGCCTGAAGCTACTGAAGAACAGCTCGGTTATCTTATTTATTTCTTCGAAAAAGCGTGTGCGATTTCGGGCTATCTGCTCGGCGTGAATCCGTTTAATCAGCCGGGTGTGGAAAGCTATAAAAAGAATATGTTCGCGTTGCTCGGCAAACCCGGCTACGAGAACGAGAAAGCGGCTCTTGAAGCACGTCTTTCCGAAAACTAAGTCCTTTTAAGTCGTTGGTCACGGCTAAAAAATATTAGGAGGTTGTATTATGGTCACTTTGATTCTCGGTAAAAAAGGTTCCGGCAAAACCAAAAAATTGATGGAGCTCTGCAACATCGCTGTTGCACAGTCCAAAGGTAACGTGGTGTTTATTGAAAAGGACAACACCTTAACCTATGATGTTAACCATCAGGTGCGTTTGGTTTCTGCTGCAGATTTCGGTATTTGCGGATTTGAAGCTTTGTATGGTTTTATTGCCGGTATGTGTGCGGGAAACTATGACATTACTGATGTTTTTGTGGATTCTACTTTGAAAATCGGTGGTACTGATATGGCTGCTTTGGAGACCTTCGTGGAAAAAATGAGCAAGCTGGATGTTCGTGCCGTACTTTCGGTATCTGCTGATAAGAGCGAAATTCCTGCACACATTGCAGAAATCGCCGAAGAAATCTGATAGAAAGACGAGAAACGGCGGGAACCGAAGGTTTCCGCCGTTTTCAAAGCGGAAAGGATGATGACGGTGGCTATTTGGTATGAAGGCAACCGTAATAAAAAGGAGAACGAACGGGAAAAGGACGGTATTACTTACTATGTTCGTGGCCTTCGTGAAGTAGAAGGCGGCAGATATGAGCGTTATGGCGTCAAAACCCATTTTATCGGCAGAGGCGAGGACTACATTGAGGTTTTGCGCCGCTATGTCGCTCCGTTGTACCAAGATGGGGATATCGTGATGCTCGGTGAAAAGGTTATCTCGATGTGCCAGGACAATACTGTGGAAAAGCAGACGGTACGCCTTGGCTTTTGGGCGAAGTTCTTGTCTAAGTTCGCCACCAGGAACAGCAACGGCATCGGTATGGACGAGCCGTACAAATTACAGCTGGCTATCAACATGAAGGGCTTGCCGCTGATTTTGTGGGCAGTGTTCTGCGGTGCAATCGGCAAACTTTTCGGAAAACGTGGCGTGTTCTATGAAATTGTAGGACAAGACGTTGCGGGTATCGACGGCTTTTACAGTCATTCCTCGTTTGAAATATATCATGATTTGGCTGTTTTGAATCCGAAAGACCCTGCCGGTGTTTGTAAGAACGTGTACGAATCGCTCGGCTTTTCCTGTGTTTTGGCAGATGCGAACGATATCAACGTAGAGATACTCGGTAAATCGCCTGATCTGGCGGATAAAACCGATGCGTTTCTGGTCGAATTGATTCGTGACAATCCTGCGGGGCAGGACGATGAAATGACCCCGTTTATCATCATTCGTGATATTGGCGACGGGGAAGCGGAGACGTACGTGCCGATGGAAGCGACAGAAGGTCCTAACCATTGATTTCTTTTTTCGGAAAATGCGGAATAACCGCAAAAATGTATTGACAAAACCTAAAATTGGCTTTATAATATCATGCGTGACACTTGAGGTGAACTATGCTTTTACAACTGCGACCGTTGTTTATGGGGGAGATAACCTCTCTTGCCGTAGACGAAAAACTGGATTTTTCGAAAGAGGAGTTTAGTGGCCAAGAGCCGTTTCAGACACCTGTTTCCGTGAAAGGTACCGTGACTGCTTCTGCAGATGTGGTGTTGTTTCGTGCAGAAATTTCCTTTGTGTATCACGGCGTGTGTGACCGTTGCCTGTCGGCGTATGAAAAGCCGTACAGCTTAACGGTTGAGCATATCTTGGTGGACAATCTTAGCAACGATGAGAACGACGACTTCATTTTGCTACAGCAATATCAGTTGCCGCTGGACGATTTGGTACTGACTGATGTGCTGTTGGAGTTGCCGTACAAGTCGCTGTGTAAAGAGGATTGTAAGGGTTTATGTTCTTCCTGTGGAAAGAACTTGAACGAAGGTCCTTGCGATTGTAAACCGAACACCACCGATCCTCGTTTAGAGGTATTAAAACAGTTGATCAAGTAATAAAGACTATGTATTTGCACTAAGGAGGTGCTGACAATGGCGGTACCCAAGAGAAAAACTTCTAAAGCTCGTCGCGACAAAAGACGCAACAATCTGTGGAAGCTTTCTGCCCCCGCGCTGATGAAATGCCCGCAGTGTGGTGCGTACAAACGCGCTCACCGTCTCTGCGGTAACTGCGGTTACTACAATGGCAGACAGGTTGTCGTTGTGGATTCCGAGGCGTAAGTAGAACAGACCCGAAGTAGAGAAGGAGCGATCCTTCTCTATTTTTCTTTGTGCCACAAACGTTTGTAAAGGGGGGATTCGTATGGCGGTTACGATTGTCGGTGTTGCAGTGAATTCCATTTGCGAAAAGAAGAAAATCAAAGCGGGCGATACGCTGCTCAGCATCAATCGGCGAGAAATTGCGGATGTATTGGATTATCATTTTCATTTACAGAACAGCCGACTGACACTTACCTTGCAAACAGCGGCGGGGAAAAAACGCACCGTGCGGTTGCGTAAAAAACCGCAGGATGATATAGGTCTGGAGTTTGAAACCTATTTAATGGACAAACAGCGTGCTTGTCGCAATAACTGTATTTTCTGCTTTATTGACCAATTACCGCAGGGAATGCGTGAATCGCTGTATTTTAAGGATGACGATAGCCGTCTTTCTTTCCTGTTTGGTAACTATATTACCTTGACCAATCTTACCGAACATGAAATTGAGCGTATTATAGAGATGCATATCAGTCCCATTAACATTTCGGTGCATACTACTGACCCCGCCTTGCGTTGTCAAATGATGAACAATCGCTTTGCAGGGGATGCCTTACAAACGATGTACCGCTTTGCTGAGGCGGGACTTACCATACAGTGTCAGCTTGTACTGTGCCCGGGATATAACGATGGGGAAGCACTGACCAAGAGTATGGAGGATTTGGCAGCGCTGTATCCGTCGGTTACAAGTGTGGCAGCGGTTCCCGTGGGTCTCACACGTTACCGTGACGGACTTGTAAAGCTTCGCCCCTTTACAAAAGAAGAATCGTTTGATACCATACGGCGTATGGAGGAAATGGGCGAAAAGATGCTTGCAAAGTACGGCACACGAGTGTTTTATCCGTCGGATGAATGGTATTTGAAAGCGGAATTGCCGTTGCCGCAAGCGGATTTTTACGAAGAGTTTTCTCAGATTGAAAACGGTGTCGGTATGTTGGCTTCGCTTGTCGATGAGTTTGAACAGGCAATGTCAGCGGCCGAAACTGCACCGAACGGTAGCCGTATCTGCCTTGCAACAGGTGTGGCGGCAGCACCTTTTTTTGCGCGTTTGGTTGACGAAATGCGTAAAAAGTGGGATACTGTAAATGTAGAGGTTGTGGCGGTAGAAAACCGCTTCTTCGGTGAGAATATCACGGTTGCAGGTCTTATCACGGGACAGGATTTGGCAGAGCAATTGAAAGGCAAACAAATGGACTGCCTTTTGTTGTCACAGAATATGTTACGGCAACAAGGGGATTGCTTCCTTGACGATATGACCCCTGCTGATTTAGAGGCGGCATTGGGCACAACTATTGAGTTTGTATCAGATGACGGTGCGGATGTGTTTTCTGCATTATGTAGATAGGAGGGAACGACTATGGCGCGTCCCGTAGTAGCGGTGGTGGGCCGTCCCAACGTGGGAAAATCCACCTTGTTTAATAAACTTATCGGTCTACGCCTGTCCATTGTGCAGGACACACCCGGTGTGACCCGTGATCGCTTTTTTGCGGCTTGTGAATGGTGCGGCAGAAGCTTTATGCTTGC
>JAZNXY010000028.1:0-4564 GCA_045594105.1 Acutalibacteraceae bacterium
AAGCAGGAATATCGCTTAAATCATTCGGTTTTATCAATTTCAAAGAGTGTGCATATAATTTTAAGCAAACAGAGGGTGGTTCGGGAAAGTGTGTCGGTGAAAGAGAAATCACAGACCTTTCCTTTACTTTCTACACATCGCCCAAACCGATTATGATTAAGTTCATTGAGAAAAACAAGTTTATTGAGTTTATCGCAAAAGAAAACACTATATCTCGTTTTAATAAACTGCAAAAACAAATTTTAAAATATGGATATAGCACACGGGATATGTCCTAATTCCTCGTTCTGCAAATAAATGGAGGTCACGATATGATTGATATTGAAAAAATATTGTATGACAAGGTTAAATCTGTAATGTCAAATTGGAACGAGGATGGCATTTATGCTATTTCATTTTTCGTCTATTCTAATGAGGCCTATGAGTTTAAGAACTTCACCAATGTATCAACTTGGGCTATTAGTTACAACACCGAGGCAGATTGCGAGGGAGCAGGTCCACTTGATGAAGAAAGGTGGAACTATGCTTTTTGGAGACAGGATGAAACAAGCATAATTGACATTGACGAACCTGATGAATGCACCGAAGCTTTGTATAAATGGTATGAAGAACAAGGTATCGAAAACATTGGTTTTGAAGATATGGATAATATGTACGATGAAGAATGTAACTATATCGGCAAGGGTCCTGTCGGTCATTATGAATTGCTTGGAATTGCCGCCAATGTTGCAAAGAAATTGCAAGAAGAGGGGTTTGTAATAAAGCAATTCAAAAAACCAATCCCAATCATAATTCATGGACTCGAATGTGCTTGGTATGATATTGAGGCAACCCAAAAAGCGAACCCCAACGGAGAGGCAGATACATACATTCGTGCAATGAAAGAAATGGGTGCAATTTAACTTTTTATTGAAAAAGGACTATGACTTTTCGGTCATAGTCCTTTAATTTTAGTCTAACGGCTTCATTGTGGGGAACAGGATAACGTCGCGGATGGAATCAGCACCCGTCAAGAGCATCACGCAACGGTCAATACCGATGCCAAGGCCGCCTGTGGGAGGCATACCGTATTCCAAAGCGGTGATGAAATCGTCGTCCATCATATTCGCTTCTTCGTCGCCCTTTTCACGCATTTCTACCTGTTTTAAGAACCGCTGCTTCTGGTCAATGGGGTCGTTAAGCTCGGAGAACGCATTACCCATTTCGCTGCGGCAGATAAACAGTTCGAAACGTTCGGTCAAACGGGGTTCTTTTGGGGAACGCTTCGCCAGCGGCGACACGTCCACGGGATGCATGGTGATAAAGGTCGGCTGAATCAGCTTTTCTTCTACCTTCTGGTCAAAGCACTCGTACAGTGCATGACCCCAGGTTTCTTCCACACCTTCCATATCCACGCCTGCGGCTTTCGCAGCAGCAACCGCCTCCGCATCATCGGTAATCGCCATAAAGTCGATGCCGACATACTCTTTTACCGCATCCGCCATGGTCAGACGACGGAAGTTTTCGGGAGACAGGTCGATTTCCTCGCCCTGCCACGTGGTTTTGTAGCCGCCCAGAATCTCTTTCGCAGCACCGCTCAGAAGGTCCTGGAACAGGTCCATCATATCGTTGAAATCCGCAAATGCTTCATACAGCTCAACGGTGGTAAACTCGGGATTATGTTTGGTATCCATACCTTCGTTACGGAAGATACGACCCACCTCATACACACGCTCCAGACCGCCCACGATCAAACGTTTCAGGTGCAGCTCGGTCGCAATACGCATATACATATCAATATCTAAGGTATTGTGATGGGTGATGAAGGGACGTGCCGCCGCACCGCCTGCAATGGTATTGAGAACGGGGGTTTCCACCTCCATATAGCCACGGTTATCCAGGAAATTACGCAGATATTTCACAAACTTACTGCGAATTTCAAAGTTGCGGCGAGAGTCGGGATTCATAATCAGATCCACATAGCGCTGACGCTAACGCAGCTCTCGGTCGGTCAGACCGTGGAACTTTTCGGGCAGGGGCAGCAGAGATTTGGCAAGCAGGGTAATTTTTTCGGCGTGTACCGAGATTTCGCCCTTCTGGGTGCGGAACACAACGCCTTCCACGCCCATAATATCGCCGATGTCCCATTTCTTAAAGCCCGCATAGTCCTCTTCACCGACATCGTCACGGCGTACGTACACCTGCATACGATCGGTTTTGTCACGCAGGTCCAGAAAAGACGCTTTACCCATGATACGACGGGACATCATTCTGCCCGCAATACGCACGGTTTTGCCTTCCAGCGCTTCAAAGTTGTCACGGATATCCACATTGTGGGTATCTACGGTATATTTGGTAATTTCAAAGGGGTCGTTGCCGGCTTCCTGTAAAGCGGCAAGCTTATCACGACGGATCTGCAAAAGCTCAGACAACTGCTCTTGGGTCATTTCCTCGCTCGTTACTTTTTCCTGTTCGCTCATTCAGAACTTCCTCTCTTATTTGGAAATACTCAACACTTCGTAAACCACTTCCGCACCGGTAGGCAGAACAACCTGCACCTTATCGCCGGCAGCGTGACCCAAAAGGGCTTTGCCCACGGGGGATTCGTCGGAAATGGCGCCGTTGCGGGGATCCGCTTCGGTGCTGCCTACAATTTTATATTCACAGGTTTCGCCTCTGTGATTTTTCACGGTCACTTTAGAGCCGATGTGTACGTTTTCGGTGTTAATCGCATTCTCGTCCAGAATACGCACGTGCTTGAGCTGTGCTTCGATTTCTGCAATGCGGCCTTCCACGATCGCCTGTTCGTTTTTGGCTTCGTCATATTCGCTGTTTTCGGAAAGGTCACCGTAGCCCAACGCAGTTTTGATTTTTTCCGCCACTTCCTTGCGGCGCACGGTTTTTAAGTATTCCAGTTCCTCCTCTAATTTTTTGAGGCCTTCCTGGCTCATAACGACTTCTTTAATCATAGTAATCGTCCCTTTCATCATACAAATTGTCAATCATATATTATATAGGTAGAAAATTGTTTTGTCAACAGCCCATATTGACAAGTTTTCGAAAAACAGATATGATATATACGGAAAAATACAAGGAGGATTTCGATATGAACAAATATGCAGGCACCAAAACCGAAAAAAATCTTGAAGCAGCTTTTGCGGGCGAGTCGCAGGCAAGAAACAAATACACCTATTTTGCATCCAAAGCAAAAAAAGAGGGCTTTGAACAGATTGCCGCACTGTTCCAGAAAACTGCCGACAACGAAAAGGAACACGCAAAATTGTGGTTTAAGGAATTGAACGGTATCGGTGATACCGCTGAAAACTTAGCCGCTGCCGCAGAGGGCGAAAACTACGAATGGACCGATATGTACGAGGGCTTTGCAAGAGATGCGGAGGAAGAGGGCTTTACCGAGCTTGCGAAAAAGTTCCGCCTTGTTGCCGCCATTGAAAAGCACCACGAGGAACGCTATCGTGCACTGCTCAAAAACGTGGAAACCGCCGCTGTGTTTGAAAAATCGGAGGTTAAGGTGTGGGAATGCCGCAACTGCGGACATCTTGTGGTCGGCACCAAAGCACCCGAGCTTTGCCCCACCTGCGCACATCCGCAGAGCTATTTCGAGGTACACGCAGAAAATTATTAAGAAATGTAAAAAAGAGATACACCGCACGGTGTATCTCCTTTTTTGTTACGGCAATCTTACAATATGCTTTCCCTGTTTACACGCATACGCCAGCACGGTTTTCGTACCGCTTTTTCGGGCGTCGGGAGAATACTTTTCATCAACGTATATTACGCAAAAACGGCTGTTTTTTATCATTTCACAATTGCGTTCCACGTATATGGATTTTCCTGCACCCACTATTGTTTCGGGATAATACGTATCTTCATACCGCTCTAAAAGGTACTGTTTGTAATCATCATCTATCACGGGGAATTCCGCACGCACATACACACGCTTTATTTGTGGGTGTTTTTCTTTCATTTCGGTCACGATTTCCCAGCAAAGCTCATTAAAACGGCTTTTACTGCCAAACAAAAAAGTATCGATATGCAATTCGGAAATCATTTTTTCGACACAGGTGTATACCTTTTCCTTTAACGCATTTGTTTCTTCTATGGTTCGATGCCCGACAAAACAGCAGGTCCTTGCAATCATTGTTCTCACCTCGCAAAAATTATAGATATGCCATATATCTATTTACACCATTATAACACATAACACATCTAAAATAAACATATAATATGTTTATTTCGGGGTGAAATTATGGCTATTAAAAGTGTTTCCATCAGAATTGAAGAAGAAATGTTGAACAAAATCGCATATATTGCTGATTACGAAGGGCGAAGTGTTAACAGCCAAGTGCTTGTTTTGATACGTGAAAGGATTAAAGCTTTTGAAAGTGAGAACGGCACTATTAACGGAAAAATCAACCCTGACTCCAATGTGAAACCTGCCGGAAAAAGCTAACCCGGGCGATTCGTGAATCGCCCCTGCGGTGTCATTTGAAATGTGTACGTAGGGGACGGTCTCTGTGCCGTCCCGTTTCTCAAAAAAAGACCTGCTTTGCAGGTCTTTTTTCTT
>JAZNXY010000029.1:0-4980 GCA_045594105.1 Acutalibacteraceae bacterium
GGTGTTGCGTGACGAGATGCGCCAGAACCGTATCAAATATGTTTCCGAAACCCACAAGCAGAATGCGAAGCAGGTATATTATCTGTGTATGGAATTCTTAATGGGTCGTTCGCTCAAAAATACGTTGTACAACTTGAATCTGACCGAAGCGGCAGCGAAGGTGCTGAAAACCTATAAGGTGAAGCTGGATTCGCTGTACGAGCTGGAACCGGATGCTGGTCTCGGCAACGGCGGCCTCGGTCGTCTGGCGGCATGCTTCCTTGACGGTCTTGCTACCAATTCCATTCCCGCAATCGGGTATTCTCTTTTGTATGAGTACGGCATTTTCCGTCAGAAGCTGGTAGACGGTTGGCAGACCGAGATGCCCGACTTCTGGCTGCCCGGCGGCGAAAGCTGGCTGCTGCCCCGTCCCGAATTGGCAAAAGAGGTGCGTTTTGACGGTAATGTACGTGAATGGTGGGACGAAGAAAACTTCCACCATATTGAACACGACAATGCCACCGTTGTGATCGCACAACCGTATGACCTGATGGTTGCCGGTAAAGACGGCAAAGCGGTATCCACCCTGCGTTTGTGGAAATCCACCGCCCCCGGCATGGATATGTCCCTGTTTAATCAGGGCGAATATATGCGTGCGATGGAGCAAAAGGCAATGGCAGAGGTTATTACCCAGGTACTGTATCCTGCGGATAACCACAGAGAAGGTAAATCGCTGCGTTTGTCTCAGCAGTATTTCCTCGTTTCCGCATCTATCCAGGATATTGTACAGCGTCATCTTGAACAGTACGGCACCCTTGATAACCTGCCCGAAATGGCGGCGGTGCATATCAATGATACCCACCCGACCCTCGCCATCCCCGAACTGATGCGTATTATGCTTGATGAATGCGGTTATACCTGGGACGATGCGTGGAACATCATCAAAGGCGTATTTGCGTATACCAACCATACGGTTATGTCCGAGGCACTCGAATGCTGGCCGGAGGACCTGTTTGCAGGCCGTCTGCCCCGTATTTACCAGATTGTCAAGGAAATCAATGACCGTCACAGCGAAGAAATGATGGAAAAGACCGGCGGCGACGTTGAAAAGGTCAGCCGTATGGCGATTATCAGCTACGGTCAGATCAAAATGGCAAACCTCTGTGTTGCGGCGTGTCACTCGGTAAACGGTGTATCCCGTCTGCACAGCGAAATTGTCAAGGATACCGTATTCCCCGAGGCACACAGCGTTGCCCCCGAGAAGTTTAAGAACGTTACCAACGGCATCGCACATCGTCGTTGGTTGTGTCAGGCAAACCCCGCATTAACCAAGTTCATCACCGAAAAAATCGGAGGCGAATTTGTATACGATGCGGCAAATCTGTCCAAGCTGGCAGAGTTTGCGGACGATAAAGCGGCTTTGGCTGATTTTATGGCTATCAAACGCGGCAACAAAGAACGTCTCGCAAAATATATCAAGGAACACAACGGTGTAGCGGTTGACCCCGATTCGCTGTTTGACGTACAGGTAAAACGTCTGCACGAATATAAACGCCAGCACTTAAATGCGATGCATATTCTGCATTCTTACCTGCAGCTGAAGGATAATCCGAATATGGATTTCACCCCCCGTACCTACTTGTTCGGTGCGAAATCCGCACCCGGCTATTATCTGGCGAAAGAAATCATCCGCTTCATCTGCAATCTGGCAAAAGAAATTGAAAAAGACCCTGCTGTACGTGATAAACTGAAGGTTGTTTACCTGGAAGATTACCGTGTTACCTTGGCAGAGCTTTTGATGCCTGCAGCGGATATCAGTGAACAGATTTCTCTGGCAGGCACCGAGGCGTCCGGTACCGGTAACATGAAGCTGATGATGAACGGTGCTATCACGCTGGGTACCCTCGACGGTGCTAACGTGGAAATCCACGAGGCGGTGGGCGATGAAAACATCTTCCTGTTCGGTATGAAAGCCGACGAGGTGGAAGCACGCAAAGCGATGGGCTACAACCCGCATCAGATTTATATGCAGGACGGCGACATTCACCGTGTCATTGATGCGATGTATCAGGGCTTCGGTGGCAGACAGTACGCTGAGGTTGCGGGCTCGCTGACCACGGTGGATCCCTATATGGTATTGGCAGATTTCGAAGATTATCGCAGAGCACAGGCACTGTCCGCAAAGGTGTATACCGACAAGGACCAGTGGGCAAAAATGGCGATGCTCAACACCGCTTACAGCGGCGTGTTTGCATCTGACCGTTCGATCCGTGATTACTCCGATCGCATTTGGCATTGCCGCCCCGTAAAAATGAAATAAGGATTTTGTCTTTTCCAATAGGGAAAGCCGAATAAAAAAGCACGGTGCGCCGCAAGGCACACCGTGCTTTTTTGTTGTTATTCTGCTGTGTAAACAAGGTGGTCTTTTCTGCTGTTTGCGGCTTCTTCACAAAGAGAGGGGAAGATTTCTTCCGCAACCTCTTTCGCAATCGCAAAGTGGGCATTGTACGAGAAATACTGATATTTTTCGTCCTCTACCGGTGCTTTTGGGGTTTGCACGTATACGTCTACAATATAGTCATCAGCGGTAAATTGTGTATCGGAGAGGGTCGGGATAACGTCGTTTGCCAACATGGTACGCAGCGCATCCGACATACTATCGGTTTGTATGTCAAAGGAAGCATCGTACCCTTTGTTGGGGAGATAGAGATTCATACTTAACTCGAAATCCTTGGTTTCTGTTTGAGAGAGCCAGTCTAAAATCACTCGACGGTCTGCTGCTTCGTTTTCATGAATGTATTGCAGATAGAGCTTGTAGGCGCTGGGATAATATTCTGCAATCAACGGGATATGCAGCCGATATTTCTCACCGTAACGGAAGATGCTGAAGTCAACGGTTTCGGTAAAGGCCTGCGCCTCGTTGTAGTGGTTTTGCTGCAGTATCTCAAACCGTGTTTCAAAGGGCAGCTTTTCCACATCCTTACACATCATACGATACACCGCTTTGGCTTGCTCGTCGCTGATACACCACATAGAAAGCTGTGTATCATTGTGGAGAGCGGGCAGATGGTAAGCAGCTTGATAGGTTTTGTTGCTTTGCAGTGCCTTGTAAATCACATCCGCCTGCTCTTCAATGAAATACAGACTGCGGACCTTTTCCGCGGTTTTGGTGCGGATAGTGACGTTAAAGCACTCGTAATCACCTTCGGTTTTCAAATCGCCGTGCGGACTATTCTTCTCTGCCGCACGTGCCAAATGCTCCGCTACCGTACGGATGGTGGCAGGGTCGGTGATTTTTACCTCGGCGGTGAGGGAATTGTAATATTCGACATTATCCGTGTTATATCCGTCCGTTTCGAAGGACACCGACTGTATTTGCTCTGCGGCAGGGCGGAAGGCGAGGATGCTGTTCACACCAAGCGACATACAACCGATCAGTATAACGTCCGCAACCAATACGATAAGGAAGGTGGGTGCGGCTTTTAAGAGCAATTTCGGCTTTTTGGTAGTAATCAGCTCGTAAATACAGAAGGTGAGTGCCGCTAAAATGTACAGTACGAAAATACCGAACCATTCGGCTTCATCCAAGTTGTATGTCCCTTGAATCGACTCGAAAATCATATACACGGGGATGAGGGTGACAAAGAAGGTGAGGGTTAAGCGGTATACCGTTTGCAGCAGCGGTGTTGCAGCGGGCTGTTCCGCTGATTCGGAGCGACGGATGCGGAAGCACGCCAGCGCACCTATAAAGTACAGCACACCGATAACTGCGGAATAGAGACAACCCGACCAGTTGTTGAGGACGTTGAGGGTGTCAACGCCTTCCAGCAAGCCGAAAAGAATGCCAAGGGGAATATTGTATGAAACATTCAGTATGGGGATATTATCCACACTCGGCAAAATTTTGACAGTGCTCTCAATGAGGGAGCTGATATAAAACATCAGGATACGTGGTCCGAAAAACAGCATGGCTGCTACCAAAAGGTTGGTAAAGACGGTGCCGGTGATACACATGGCAAAGGTCATACACCCTGCGACCATCAAAGCGCCTGCCAGAGATGCACACAAGGTCGGCAGTACCGAGCTCCACACGAGTTGGAACAAATCGGGGAAACAGAAAAGGGTTGCCACCGAAGCGGCGGTGCTTGCCAACAGGTCTACAACAATCCACGCCATAATTGCCGTAAAGTAGCTGATAAATACGCCGGGGCGGCTGACGGGAAGTGCGTGGTAAAAGTCGCTGGAACGCCGTTTATTCAGGAAAGAGAAGCCGATAAGCGGCATTAACAGCGCTAAGGTATACATCGGAGCGAGAGACAGAGGGTGTACTTGTATCATAGTGACCAGCTCGCGGGTGATAGAAGAACCAATGCTGCCGTTAGCCCATTCGGGCCGGGCATAAGAATAGGCCTCGATTGCAATACCGACAGGCAGTAACACTGCCGCCAGGCACATCACCACCAGGGCTAAAATGCCGACCGTTTTCAGTTGGCGGAATGCCTCACCGAACACACGGAAATCAAAGTCCCAGAAAGGAGCACGATGTTTTGTTTTCATTTCTGTCCCTCCTCGGTTTCAAAAATATACCCGAGTGCTTCCATTTCGTAGGTAAACACTTCTTCGAGGGTGAGCGGGAGTACGTCTAATAAAATAGGCGATTTGGCTTGTAAGACGGCTACGGTCGCATCACGGTCGCCACGGACAATGAGGTTTGCTACCGAGCCGTGGCGGGTATAATGCAAAACGTCTAAACCGCTAAATATCTCCTTGTCGTAGTCGGTACGGAATGCGATCTGTACCTTAAACAAGGAAGTTTTGAGGTTGCCGACATCGCTTTGCAGCACCAGACCGCCCTTATGCAATAGTGCCAACTGGTCACAGGTGTCCTCCAACTCACGCAGGGAGTGGGAGGTGATGATAGCGGTGGCATTGCGTTCAATAACATCGGCACAGATGAGCTTTTTGACCACTGTGCGCATAATGGGGTCTAACCCATCAAAC
>JAZNXY010000030.1:0-16453 GCA_045594105.1 Acutalibacteraceae bacterium
AGTTTTCTTTCTTCCGGTGCATTACCCTTCTGCACCTCCGCACCGCAGCTTTCGAGAGAATCTAAGGTGTGGGATTTGCTCGAGCCCGTAGCGCCGCCGCAACCGTCACGACCGGTACGGCCGCCCAAGAGGATAACCTTGTCACCGGGAGCCGGGACCTCTCTGCGTACATTTTCTGCCGGTGCCGCTGCGATAACCGCACCGATCTCCATACGTTTTGCCGCATAACCGGGATGATAGATCTCATCTACCTGACCGGTAGCAAGACCGATTTGGTTGCCGTAGGAGGAATAGCCGTTTGCCGCAGTGGTAACGATTTTCTTCTGCGGCAATTTACCTGCCATGGTTTTCTCAACAGGTGCAAGCGGATTTGCCGCACCGGTTACACGCATCGCCGCATATACATACGAACGGCCGGACAGCGGGTCACGGATAGCACCACCGATACAGGTGGCGGCACCGCCGAACGGTTCGATTTCGGTGGGGTGGTTGTGGGTTTCGTTCTTGAACAGTAACAGCCAATCCTCAACACCGTCTTCGGTTTCCACCTGGATTTTCACAGTACATGCGTTGATTTCCTCGGACTCGTCGAGCTTGGGCAGCTTGCCTTCCGCCTTGAGATAACGGGTGGCAATGGTTGCAATATCCATTAAGTTAATGGGTTTGGTTCTGCCAATTGCTTTTCTGACAGCCAAATATTCGTCATACGCCTTCTGCAACAGTGCATCTTCGAATGTCACACTGTCAATGGTGGTGAGGAAGGTGGTATGACGGCAGTGGTCAGACCAATAGGTATCGATCATACGAATTTCCGTAATGGTCGGGTCACGGTGTTCACTGCGGAAATAGGTCTGACAGAAGGTAAGGTCGTCTAAATCCATGGCAAGACCGAGCTTGCCGAGCAGAGCAGCAAGGCCATCTTTATCCAGGTCACAGAAACCCTCTACCGTTTCCACGGTGGTAGGGATTTCATAAGCGGTTTTTAAGGTCTCGGGGAGGTCTAAGGACGCTTCACGGCTTTCCACAGGGTTAATGACGTATTTTTTGATTTTATCCACGTCTTTTGCGGAAAGATCGCCTTCCAAAAGGTATACCTTCGCAGTGCGTACCAACGGTTTATCACCGCAGGAAATCAGCTGAATACACTGTGCCGCACTGTCTGCACGCTGGTCAAACTGACCGGGCAGAAACTCTACCGCAAAGCAGGTGTAACCGTTCGTTTCGATAACCTCAGCGGTGGTGTCCAGCTGCGGCTCGGAAAATACGGTGTTGCAAGCATAGCGGAATAATGCTTCTTCGATATCCTCAACATCATAGCGGTTGATAACACGAATGCCTTTTAAGGATTTGACACCGAGGAAGTCGGTGATGTCTTTGGTCAGTGCCGTCGCTTCGTGAGCGAGAGCGGGCTTTTTCTCAACAAAAATTCTGTAAACCATCAGTTAAGTCCTTTCTCCAGTGCACGTTTGCCGATGTCACGGCGCATAACGGCGTTGTCAAAGTGAATGGTATCTGCAAGGGTGTATGCCTCTTGGACCGCATCTGCCAGGGTGTTTGCGACAGCAACGGCACCGAGCACACGACCGCCTGCAGTCAGCAGCTTTTCACCGTCTTTTTTAGCACCTGCAACGTATATGTCTTTTGCTGCGGGAATATCAGCAGGCAGCGTGATTTCAAAACCGCTTTCGTATTTAACGGGATATCCCTTGGATGCCATCACCACACAGCAAGCGGCTTTGTCCGCAAATTGTACGGGGGTTTCAGCCAAGGTGCCGTTGGCGGTTGCCTGCATAATGGTGAGCAGATCGCTTTCTAACAGCGGTAACACAACCTGTGTTTCGGGGTCACCGAAACGGCAGTTATATTCGATAACCTTAGGACCGTTCGGGGTAAGCATTAAGCCGAAGTAGAGACAACCCTTGAATGTACGGTTTTCTTTGTTCATTGCATCAATGGTCGGCAAGAAAATGGTTTCCATACATTGTGCCGCAACATCTGCAGTGTAGTAGGGGTTGGGAGCAATGGTGCCCATACCGCCGGTGTTAAGACCGGTGTCACCGTCACCGATGCGTTTGTGGTCCATGGAGGATACCATCGGTTTTACCACCTTACCGTCGGTGAAAGCAAGCACCGACACCTCGGGACCGGTCAGGAACTCTTCGATGACGATAGCATTGCCGCTGTCACCGAACATCTTGTCCTCCATCATGGAAACGACGGCTTCCTTTGCCTCTTCACGGCTTTGTGCGAGGATAACGCCTTTGCCGAGTGCCAGACCGTCCGCTTTGACGACGGTGGGAATGGGACAGGTGTCTAAATAGGCAAGTGCCGCATCCTTATCGGTAAAGGTTTCGTAAGCGGCGGTAGGAATACCGTATTTTTTCATCAAGTTTTTTGAAAACACTTTACTGCCTTCGATAATGGCTGCTTTTGCTTCGGGGCCAAAGCAGGGAATGCCGATAGCATTCAGTGCATCCACCGCACCGAGCACCAACGGGTCATCAGGTGCTACAACCGCAAAGTCAACAGCGTTTTCTTTGGCGAAGGTAACGATGCCGTCGATATCCTTAGCACCGATGTTCACACAGGTGGCGTCGGCGGCGATACCGCCGTTGCCGGGCAGTGCGAAAATCTCGGTAATTTTTTTGTTTTCTTTGATTTTCTTGATAATGGCGTGTTCACGACCGCCACCACCAACGACTAACAGTTTCATAGGTGAAATCCCTCCGTAGATTAGTGGTGGAACAGTCTCATGCCGGTAAACGCCATAGCAATACCGTATTTGTCACAGCATTCGATAACTGCGTCGTCACGAATAGAGCCACCGGGCTCTGCGATGTAGGAAACACCGCTCTTTTTCGCACGTTCAATATTGTCGCTGAACGGGAAGAAGGCATCCGAACCGAGTGCTACACCCGACAGGGTCGCAAGGTATGCGTTCTGCTCTTCACGGGTGAAGGGGGCGGGTTGCTCAGTGAAGTATTTCTGCCAGTTGCCGTCGGCACATACGTCTTCCTCGTTCTGATTGATGTAACCGTCGATAACGTTGTCACGGTCGGGTCTGCCCAAAGTGGACAGGAAGGGGAGATTCAGCACCTTATCGTGCTGACGGAGCTGCCAGGTATCCGCTTTCGTACCTGCAAGGCGGGTACAGTGAATACGGGACTGCTGACCGGCACCAACGCCGATGGCTTGTCCGTCTACTGCATAGCATACCGAGTTGGACTGGGTGTATTTCAAGGTAATGAGTGCGATGATAAGGTCACGCACAGCACTTTCGGGCAGGTCTTTGTTGGCGGTTACCACATTGGAAAGCAGTTCTTTGTTGATTTTGAACTCATTTCTGCCCTGCTCAAAGGTGATACCGTATACCTGCTTGCGTTCTTGCGGCGCAGGCACATAGGTTTCATCGATTTGGACAATGTTGTAATTGCCCTTACGTTTGGTTTTTAAGATTTCTAACGCTTCGGGGGTGTAGCCGGGAGCGATAACGCCGTCGGATACTTCACGTTTGATAAGCAACGCAGTGGTCACGTCACATACATCAGAGAGTGCTACCCAGTCACCGAAGGAGCACATACGGCCCGTGCCTCTCGCTCTGGCGTATGCACAAGCGAGGGGAGACTCGTCAAGACCTTCAATGTCATCTACAAAGCATGCTTTTTTCAGCTTATCAGACAGCGGCAAGCCGATGGCGGCGGAGGTAGGGCTCACGTGTTTGAAAGAGGTAACGGCAGGCATACCGAGTGCTTCTTTGATTTCTTTCACCAGCTGCCAGGAATTGAAAGCGTCTAAAAAGTTGATGTAACCGGGTCTGCCGCACAGAATTTCAATCGGCAGCTCACTGCCGTCTTCCATAAAGATTTTAGAGGGTTTTTGGTTGGGGTTACAACCGTATTTGAGTTCAAATTCTTTCATTGTCATGTCCTCCGTGCTTATACGTTTTTATTGATAATGATTTCGGTGGGTGCGCTGCCGTCTAACGGCACTTGACGCACGAACAAGGAAACCTTGTTATCTTCGTTCAGATTTTTCCAGCAGATATCCGCCAGTTCCTCAGCGGTGTTGGGCATCTCAATTTCTTCCGGCTCGCCATAGAAGGAGGGGATAGGGTTACCGTCACATTTGTAGGTGTGAATGAAGTGACCTTTGCCCGCCATAGGCGTGTAGCTGTAGAAATATCTGTCACAAACGGTGGGGTCACCGTTAGAACTTTTCAAAATGGAAAGCTTGTAGTGGAAGGTATTACCTTCAAATGCATAGTGCAAAATACCCGAGATACGGGGGGTGAAGTTGGGTGCATCGTCCTCAAATTCACGGGTGTGTAATGCTTTTTCAAAGCTAAAGCCATCTTCGCCGTGTGCTTCAATATAATCATATACGGTATCGGTCTGGTCTCCGTTGGTGACAATATCGATGTCACCGTGTTTTAAGTAGGGATTATAGATGATGAGATGCGGGTCGGAGAGCTTGCTTTCATCGTAAGCTTTGGTACGCATACCTTTTTCGTGCATTTCAAATACACGGTTGCGGCTGTTGACACTGCGTCCCATAATGAAGTACGCAATCAGTGCACTTTTGCCGTCTTTGGATTGACCGAGCACGATGCCGCGGCCGGGATAGGAATTGGTGTTGAGCAGGGTGCTCAGATCATATAAAGCCATACCTTTCACCTGTAAACCTTTCTTATTGCAACATTTCTTTAGATACTTTTTCAACGGCGGCGGGCAATAAAAGCCACTCCGCCTGCTCCATAACACGCTTTTGGAGTATTTCGGGGGTGTCGCCCTCTTCTATGTATACCGCTTTTTGCATAATGATTTCACCACCGTCGGGGATCTCATTCACAAAATGTACGGTGGCACCTGTCACTTTAACACCCTTTTCAAGTGCCGCTTCGTGTACCCGTAATCCGTAAAACCCTTTTCCGCAAAAAGAAGGGATGAGGGATGGATGCACGTTGATGATGCGACGGGGGAAGCGGGAGGTGAAGCTCTCGCTTAAAATACTCATAAAGCCGGCAAGTACAATAAGCTGGATACCGTTTTCTTCCAACGCCGTTAAAATGCCTTGTTCAAACGCCTCTTGTGAACCGCTTTCCTTGCGGGAAACCACTGCGGTGGCAACCCCTGCCTTTTTGGCACGTTCCAATGCGTATGCCTCGGGATTGGAGGCGAGTACTAACACGATTTCACCGCTGTGCAGAATACCGTTTTGCTGTGCATCTAACAGCGCTTGCAGGTTGGTGCCGCCACCCGAAACGAAAACCGCTATTTTCGTTTTGCTCATAAGATAACTCCTTCGTCACCCGAAACCACTTCGCCGATAACGTAAGCGTCTTCGCCGTTTGCACGGAGGATTTCGAGGGATTTTTCCACATCCTCTTTCGCCACGGTTACCACCATGCCGACACCCATATTGAAGGTGTTGAACATATCACGCTCGGGGATATTGCCGACCTTTGCGATGTAGCTGAAGATCGGCAGGATTTTGAGTGCGGATTTATCTACTTTTACGCTTTTGCCGTCGGGTAAGGCACGCGGAATATTCTCATAGAAGCCGCCGCCGGTGATATGGGAAACCGCTTTGACTTTTACCTGTGCGAGCAGGGCAAGAACGGATTTTACGTACATCTTGGTGGGGGTGAGTAAGGTTTCACCGAGAGATTTACCGCCCAGCTCCGCGACGGGTGCGGTAAGGTCGGCATTTTCAATGTCAAACACTTTACGCACTAAGGAGAAGCCGTTGGAGTGTACGCCGGTAGACGCCAATGCGATAACAGCATCCCCATCGGTCACGGTATTTTTGTCTAAAATCTTGGATTTGTCTACCACACCGGTGCAGTAACCGGCCAGGTCATAATCGTCCTCGGGCATCAGGCCGGGATGCTCTGCGGTTTCGCCACCGATGAGTGCACAACCCGCCTGCACACACCCTTCCGCAACACCGCCGACGATATCGGCGATCTTTTCGGGAAAGTTTTTGCCGCAGGCGATGTAGTCGAGGAAGAAAAGGGGCTTTGCACCGCAGCAGATGATGTCGTTGGCACACATAGCCACACAGTCGATACCGATCGTATCATGCTTGTCCATCAACATAGCAAGCTTGATTTTGGTGCCAACGCCGTCGGTCCCCGAAACCAATACGGGCTCGGTGATGCCGGTCAGGTCGAGACCAAAACAACCGCCAAAGCCGCCGACATCGTCAAGACAGCCCTCGTTTTTGGTGCGGTTAATATGTTTTTTCATCAGTTCAACAGATTTGTAACCTGCGGTAATATCCACGCCTGCCGCGGCGTAGCTTTCGGATTTGGAGTTTTTCATACTATTCTCTTCCTTTCGGATTATTTCTCGGATTATTCTTTGCCGTTCCAGCAATAGGTGCAAAGGTCGCATTCGGGTAAACCGATGGCTTCGACAATGCCGTCTATTGATTGGAATTCGAGGGATGCGAAATGCAATTTTTCGCAAATGGCCTCACGCAACCTTTTACCGCGCTCGGTGGTACCGTCGCTGTATTCGTCGATATATTTAGTGCCTTCTTCGCCTTCTAACTCCATAATGGTTTGTCTGGCGATCAAATCCATGTCGCTGGTGTTGCGGGAGAAATTGAGGTATTTGCAACCGTACATAATGGGCGGGCAAGCGGAACGCATATGCACTTCCTTAGCACCGCTTTCGTACAGAAAATCCACCGTTTCCTTCAACTGTGTGCCACGGACAATGGAATCGTCCACAAACAGTAATTTCTTGCCTTCTATAAGCTCCTTGACGGGGATTTGCTTCATTTTGGCAACCTGTTGTCTTTCGGATTGATGCCGCGGGGTAAAACTGCGAGACCAGGTCGGCGTGTACTTGATAAACGCACGGGCAAAATTGAAGCGGCTTTCATGGGCATACCCGATAGCGTGAGGTGTACCCGAATCGGGAACGCCGCCCACAAAATCAATGTCGGTGGCAAGGTCTTTCTCACGGTCATTTCTCGCCATAATTTTACCGTTAATGTAGCGCATCACCTCTACGCTGATCCCTTCATAGCTGGAAGTAGGGAAGCCGTAGTAGCTCCACAGAAAAGCACATACCTTCTTTTTTGTACCCGCTTGTGCCAATACGGTCATTTTGTCAGGGGAGAGCTCCACGATCTCACCTGCACCCAGCTCTTTGACAAATGTGTAGCCGAGTTTTTCAAATGAGAACGCCTCAAACGCCAATGCAAAGCCGTCTTCACTTTGTCCTATGGCAATCGGCAGACGGCCCAGGCGGTCGCGCGCTGCGATAATGTTGCCGTCATCCTTCAGCAGAATAATGCAAGCGGTACCGTCTATTTCCTGCTGTGCAAAACGAATACCTTCCGCAAAACTGCTTTTTTGGTCAATTAATGCGGAAACGAGCTCGGTGGTATTCACTTTACCGCCGGTCATCGCATCAAAGTGACCGCCTGTTTTGGAAAGATGCCGTTCAATCAGCTCTTTGGAATTGTTGACGATGCCGACCACGCATATGGCATAGGTGCCGAGCACCGAGCGGATAAGCAACGGCTGCGGTTCGTAGTCACTGATACAACCGATAGCAGACGTGCCTTGCATTTCGTCGTAAATATTTTCGAATTTTGTGCGGAACGGGGCGTTCTGAATATTGTGAATGTCCCGTTGTAAGCCGATGTCTTTGTCATATGCGGCAACGCCTGCACGACGTGTGCCGAGATGGGAATGATAGTCGGTGCCGAAAAAGACATCCGAAATCGCATCCCGTTTGCTGACTACACCGAAATAGCCACCCATAGAGTCCTCCTAATGTGATTACGCGTTGTATTTTTCTTCGATTGCTTTATTTTTTGCGAGTACCGTCTCCTTTGCGGCGGCACGTGCATCGTCTAATTTTTTTGCCAGTTCTGCATCCGCTACAGACAGAATCTGTACGCACAGTAAAGCGGCATTAGCGGCACCGTCAATGGCGACGGTGGCCACAGGGATGCCCGACGGCATCTGGACGGTGGAGAGTAACGCATCTACACCGTCAAGGTTGCTTGCACGTACGGGGATGCCTATAACCGGCAAGGTGGTACGTGCGGCAAGAGCACCTGCCAAATGTGCCGCTTTGCCTGCGGCGGCGATAATGGCACCAAAGCCGTTTGCCCTGGCGTTCATAGCGAAGTCGGCGGCTTCATCGGGGGTGCGGTGTGCGGAAAACACGTGCACCTCGGCAGGAACACCGAATTCCTTCAAAGTGTTGATAGCTTTTTCCACTACCGGCAGGTCGCTGTCGCTACCCATAATAATGCCAACTTTTTTCATCTTTCTTTTCCTCCCAAAGTTCATTTGAAATCGTTATTGTAACGGTGTGACAAACGGTGAAGACGTCACACAAAGAAAAAAGGGCAGACCACCGCCCGAAAAAGCGGAGATCTGCCCAGACGGTCGGCTTAGGCTGGCGAGAGTTGAACCCCTTTGCGGTTTCGCTCGCCGTCTTTCCTGTGCGGGTTTGCGCTCATTTTTGCAAGGCGCCAGCCTTGCGGCAAATTCGCACTTCCCCGCGCATAAAATTCGGCGGCAGAAACTCTCCGACCTGCAGAACGCAAAATTTTTGTGTGAGAGGAAGCCGACAAAACGCAGGAATACTCCCGTATTTTAAGTTTTGAGGCAAACTATCACCGAAAATTTTCTTCTGCAGGCGCAAAGAGTTCAACTCTCGCCAGCCATGTGACGCTGTGTTCCACCTGTGTAAACTCACAAATTCCGTCAGTCGCACAGCGCATATATCCCTTTATTACAATTACATATAGCAGTATAGCAAAAGGTACGTTTCTTGTCAATTGCAGAAACCGCTTTTTTTTGGAATTTTATACGTTTTTGCGCTTACTTTGACTGATATATTTCTGTGGTGAGATGCCGGTCAGCTTTTTGAAGGTTTTGCTGAAATGATATATGTCGGAAAAATGTAATTCTTCCGCAATTTCCCCTATGGAATGTGTATCCAGGAGCAGGAGCTGCTTGGCTTTTTCAATACGGTGCTTTTGTCGGAAATTGACAGGGTTTTCACCGCTGTATTCTCTGAACAGCTTGCGGAAATATCCTTCGCTGACACCGCAAATCTGTGCAATTTCAGCGAGTGTTTTATCCGAATTGTTTTCCATAAGCTCAATGCCTTCGCTGATGTATTGATATTTGTGACTGACCATCCTTTGACGTTGCCGTTGACATGCCGCACCCAAAAGCTGATAAATCACGGCAGTGATAATGGGGAGGCACACAACGTTTTTGTCGAATTCCGCTGCCGCACTTTCCATAGCGAGAGCAAGGGCGGCATCAACACTTTTTATACAAATTTTCGGGGAAAGGGTAGGGGCGATTTCTTCGCTTTGGTCATTGAGTAATTGAAAATGGAACACAACCGAATCGTCCCTGGATGGTGCTGTATCATAAAACTCGACGGTATATTCCAGCCCTTTGGACATATAGGCGATCTGGCCTTTTTCGGCAATAATCGTATTGCCGTATTTGTCGGTAATTTTTGCACTGCAGTTTTTGAACCACAGCAATGTGTGGGACGGCTTCGGCTTGCCGATGCAGGAATAGAAGTTGTGACGTGAATACCAGTTTTGCCCTTTGGCCAATGCCTCGGTCACAAAAAACTCGGCACTGTACAGCTCTGTAAAAGGAATGATCTTCAATGTGATTTCCCCTTTTTCAATCATATGCAGGCAGTATAGCATACTTTTTTGACAAATGAAACGTTTTTTACAAAAAAAGTTTCATTTTTAACATTGAATACGGGTGACACTGTTGGTATGATTTTTGTATGAATGTGTAGAAAGGACGATACTATGCTGGATTATAAGGTAGAGGTAGGTCTTGTCGCCATGCGTCGGAACACCACCGATCGGCCGCGCGGCACGTTTCTGACGTGGTACTCCGCCGAACAACGTGGCAAGCGCTTTGTGAAATACATAGAGGAAAACTTCACAACCGATAAAGTGTCCTTTGTGGATAGCAAGGGCATTGGCATCGAGGATCTGGTTTTTGATGATGACTCCGCAAGACAAGTGGTGGAACGCTTCCGCAGTGAGAAGGTTGACGCAGTGATGATTATCAACTGCAACTTCGGTAACGAGGAAGCCGCCGCCGATATTGCTAAAGCACTCGGCAAACCGTGCTTGTTGTGGGCACCGCTTGACGACGAATATTACGTGGACGGTATGCGCCCCGCCGACTCCCAGTGCGGTCTTTTCGGTGTATCCCGCCAATTTCAGCGATATCATATTCCGTTTTCTCACCTGCCGTGCTGTCGTGTGGAATCGGAGGAGTTCAAAGAGGGCTTCGAACGCTTTGTTCGGGTTGCCTGTATGGTGAAAAACTTTGAAGGCATCCGCATCGGTCAGTTCGGCTCCCGCCCTGCACCGTTCTACTCGGTCATCTGGAACGAGGGAGAGCTGATGGAAAAGTTTGGTGTGCGTGTGAAAGCACTGAACTTTGCACACATCGAACAGCGTATGAAGGAAATGGAGCAGCAAACCGATAAAATCGCTGAAATCAAGCAGTATTTTATCGATAACTACACCTTGGATGACCTGACGCCGCCGTATCTAGATAAAATGGCGGCATTGGCACTGACCTACATCAGCTTCTTTGAAGAATATGATTTAGATGTGATTTGTGCGGAATGCTGGACCGCAACCCTTGTTATGTATGACGGCTCGGTACATCCCTTTGAGGAAAACATCGCTAACACCAAGCACATCGTAGACATCTGCACTGCTATCGGCGTGGGTGTGGAAGGTGAGCTCGGTCACGTCGGCAGTGTGAACGACGATGCTATGGAACAATATACCGATCCGGCTCAAGCGGCAAGTTTTGTGAAGGAAACAGGTGTTTGCTGCCTGGCTGTGCTCATTGGTAATGCCCACGGTGATTACAAGAAAACACCCTGCCTCGATATTGAAAGAGCAAAAGCCATTCGTGAGGCGACCGGCGGTATTCCGTTGGTGCTGCACGGCGGCTCGGGTATTCCCGATGACCAGGTGAAAGCCGCTATTAAAGCGGGCGTTCGCAAAATGAACATCGGTACAGATGTGTGCTGTACCTTTGCGGATGCAACCTTGGAAACCTTGCAGGATCCTGACAGAAATCTTGCTATCGACCTGTTTATGAAGAAACCTATCGATGCTGTAAAAGCATTGGCTCTGGATAAGATTCGGCTGGTCGGTGCCGACGGAAAGGCGTAAGCTATGACAGCGAAAATTGTAGGTATCGGTGCCAATGTGTTTGACACCCTGTATACTGTTCCTACCTATCCGACCGAAGACACAAAAATGCGTGCGGTGTCCTCCAAAACCGCAGGCGGCGGTCCGGTTGCGACGGGGCTTGTTGCAGCACAGAAATTGGGGGAGGATACGGCGTATATCGGTGTGTTGTCCGATGACAGCGGCGGTCAGTTTCTAAAAGCGGACTTTGAAAAATACGGTGTTGACACCCGCTTTATTGAGGTAAAACCCGGCTGCCGCTCGTTTGCATCGGTGCTGTGGCTGATGGCAGGCGATTATCAGGGCTTTAATCGTAGCAACGATCCTGAACACGATTGGATTGCCAAACGTTAATATTTGTGCTAAAATAGCGATACAGACATCTGTATCGCTATTAAACTGTTGAGGTGAGATATATGCTGAAAGTATTACAGGAGAAAAATCCGGATTTCACAATTTATTCGATATTCGACGAGGCATTCCGTCTTTTTGGCAGAGTGTTGTCTTTGGATACGGCGGGAATCATCGCAGCGGCAAACGCTATCGAGATGCCGGGTGAAGGCGCTTCGTACGTGCCGACCGAGCCGACCTTTGAAGCACTTCCCATTGCTAAAGATATTGCTGACAATTACTTTGGACAGATGCCTGTGCAGGTGGGTTTTTGTTGGGGACACAGTAACTTCTTGAATGCGGTGGAATGGCATACCTCTACCGAAATCAACGTGGCGGTAACACCGCTTGTGTTGTTGCTCGGCAGGCTGCAGGATGTGATACAAAAAGGATTGCAAAAGAGCAGGGAACAGGTGACAGCCACCGTCAATACAGGTAAAACCTTGTCGAAGGTATGTATTGTCGGTGAAGCACCACGTACATTTGCCGAAACGGTAAGTGATGATATTACCGTATTACCCTTGTCCGATGCCGCAACATTGGCAGAGAATATCACTCGAATGCAACCCAATGCTGTGATTTGGGGCAGCGATGCGCTGTCTAAAAAGCTGTCTGCACAGGTGAGTGCGATGCTTGGACTGGGTCTGTGTGCGGACTGCACCATGCTGGAAACCGATGGAGAACAGCTGTATATGTACCGCCCTGCACTGTCAGGCAGTGTTATTGCAAAAATCGTCAGCCGTACCGTACCTGCTATGGCGACGGTGCGTACAACAGAGAATACTGCAGACATTGTGGTGGCGGCAGGGTTTGGTGTGAAGGATCATCTGGATGTTGTAAACGCTTTTACCGAAAAACTGTGCGGGGGGGCTGGTGACTACCCGAAAAATGGTGGATAATGATTTTCTGCCGTATACCATGCAGGTGGGATTAACCGGCAAAACGGTCAGCCCGCCGGTATATATCGCACTGGGTGTTTCGGGTGCCGTACATCATATTGCAGGTATGCAAAAAGCAGGTACGGTGATTGCCGTAAACACCGACAAAGACGCGCCGATTTTCGAGTATGCCGATTACGGCATTGTCGGTGACGTTGCAGACTGTCTTTATTGATTTTTTGCGTATAAGGTGGTATATTGTATACCACAAAGGATTTGGCGGTGAAAAAATGAACTTATTACATATGAGACACGCTTTGGAAGTGGCAAAAGCAGGTTCTCTCGGCAAAGCATCGGAAGTGTTGCTGGTTGCGGTGCCGAATATCAGCCGTTCTATCAAAGAACTGGAGAAGGATCTGGGTGTTACCATCTTTGAACGTACGCAAAACGGTATGAAACTAACCCCCGAAGGCGAGGAGTTTATCAATTTCGCCAAAGGTATCCTCGGACAAATTGAGGCGGTGGAAAAGTTTTATAAGGAGGGTGCACCGAAGAAACAGAAGTTTTCTGTTTCGGTGCCGCGAGCGTGCTATATTTCTGAGGCGTTTGCCATTTTTTCAAAGGCCCTTACCAACGAACCTGCGGAGTTGTTTTATAAGGAAACGAACTCACAGCGCACCATTCACAATATGCAAAACCACGATTATAAACTGGGTATTATCCGATACGCCGAAAACTATGACAAATACTTTGAGGCGATGTTGGAGGAAAAAGGGTTTCAATACGAACTGGTGACCGAGTTCACCTATTCGCTGATTATGAGTGCTGACAGTCCGCTGGCACAAAAAGGGGACATTACCTTTGCGGATTTGACCGACCGCATCGAGATTGCACACGCCGATCCGTATGTGCCGTCGATGCCTCTGGCGAAGGTGGTAAAGGAAGAATTACCCGATAATATTGACCGTCGTATCTTCATTTTTGAACGGGCGAGCCAATTTGAGTTGTTGTCATCCAATCCCGAAACTTTTATGTGGGTATCTCCCGTGCCGCAGAGCTTGCTTGACCGCTATAACTTAGTGCAGAGAAAATGTACGGAGAACCGAAAAGTGTATAAAGACGTTTTGATTTACAAAAAGGGATATAAACTGACAAAATTGGATAGACAGTTTATTGAAGAATTGAGCAAAGCAAAGCGGAAATATATATGAGTGATAAGGAAAGCCCGAACCCTTGAGGGATTGGGCTTTTTGTGTACTATAATCGGAGTTATCAAAATTGATAACCCTTTTTATCTGCTTTAAGAATTCACAACCGCAACAAACGCTGTTAAAATATTAACAATCCAAGCAGAACATAGTTTAGGAGTGTGTACAATGGATACAGAAAAGTATATAATCGTAGATAGTGTGGAGAAGCTTACCCAAGCTATCGCGCGCACAAGAGAGGCACAGAAGGTGTTTGCAACCTATACACAGGAGCAGGTTGACAAAATCTTTTTAGCTGCCGCTTCTGCCGCGAATAAAGCGCGGATTTCTCTTGCGAAAATGGCTGTTGAAGAAACGGGCATGGGCATTGTGGAAGATAAGGTTATTAAAAACAATTATGCCGCTGAATATATTTATAATGCGTATAAAGATACCAAAACCTGCGGTGTTATTGAAGAAGATAAAGCATTCGGTGTGAAGAAGATAGCGGAACCTATCGGTGTTGTGGCGGCGGTTATTCCTACCACCAATCCGACTTCTACCGCCATTTTTAAATGCTTATTGGCTTTAAAAACCCGCAATGCTATTATTATCAGCCCTCATCCCAGGGCGAAAAACAGCACCATTGCCGCTGCAAAACTGGTGTTGGAAGCGGCGGTTGCCGCAGGTGCTCCCAGGAATATTATCGACTGGATTGATGTGCCTTCTCTGGAAATGACTAACACTGTTATGAAAGAAGCAGATATTATTCTTGCTACCGGCGGTCCCGGTATGGTGAAAGCCGCATACTCCAGCGGCAAACCTGCTTTGGGCGTCGGTGCAGGCAATACCCCGGCTATTATTGATGACAGTGCAGATATTCTATTGGCAGTCAACTCTATCATTCACTCCAAAACCTTTGATAATGGTATGATCTGCGCGTCCGAGCAGTCGGTTATTGTGTTGGAAAATATTTACGATGCGGTGAAAGAGGAATTTGCCGTCCGCGGCTGCTATTTCTTAAATTCTGAAGAAACCGAAAAAGTGCGTAAGACCATTATTATCAACGGTGCACTCAATGCGAAGATCGTTGGCCAGCCGGCCGCAAAAATTGCCGCACTTGCAGGTGTTACAGTGCCGGAAGGCACCAAAATACTTATCGGTGAGGTGGAGAGCGTAGAACTCTCCGAGGAGTTTGCACACGAAAAGCTCTCTCCTGTTCTTGCTATGTACAAAGCGAAGAGTTTTGTCGACGCATTGGATAAAGCAGAGAGATTGGTGGAGGATGGCGGTTTTGGTCACACCTCCTCCGTATACTTGAATGAAGTTACCGAGCAGGGAAAACTTGACGCGTTTGCTTCGCGCATGAAAACCTGTCGTATCCTTGTCAATACGCCTTCTTCCCAAGGCGGTATCGGTGATCTGTACAACTTCAAATTGGCACCGTCGCTGACTTTGGGTTGCGGTTCCTGGGGCGGCAACTCGGTATCCGATAACGTAGGTGTAAAACATCTTTTGAACATTAAAACAGTAGCAGAGAGAAGGGAAAATATGCTGTGGTTCCGTGCACCCGAAAAGGTGTATATCAAGAAAGGCTGTTTGCCGGTAGCACTGGACGAGCTAAAAACGGTTCGCGGTGCGAAAAAAGCGTTTATTGTCACCGATACCTTCCTGTATCAAAATGGCTACACCAAGCCGATTACCGATAAATTGGATGAAATGGGCATTGCGCACGCCACCTTCTTTGACGTACAGCCAGACCCGACCCTGAAAAACGCACAGGACGGTGCAAGACAGATGACTGCGTTCCAACCCGACACCATCATTGCTTTGGGCGGTGGCTCGGCAATGGACGCGGCGAAAATTATGTGGGTGCTGTATGAACACCCTGAAGCAGACTTTATGGATATGGCGATGCGCTTTATCGATATTCGTAAGCGCATATATACTTTCCCGAAAATGGGTGAAAAGGCATACTTTATTGCGGTGCCCACCTCCGCAGGTACGGGTTCCGAAGTGACTCCCTTTGCGGTTATTACCGACGGCGAAACGGGTGTAAAATATCCGCTTGCTGACTACGAATTGTTACCCAATATGGCAATCATTGATACCGATTTCCATATGAGCGCACCTAAGGGTTTGACTGCCGCTTCGGGTATCGACGCTGTGACACACGCGGTGGAAGCGTACGCTGCGATGCTTGCTACCGATTACACTGACGGCCTTGCATTGCAAGCGCTTAAGAACATCTTCAAATACCTGCCTCGAGCTTATGAAAACGGACAGACCGATGTGGAAGCGCGTGAAAAAATGGCGAATGCCGCTACTATGGCGGGTATGGCGTTTGCCAATGCGTTTTTAGGTGTTTGCCATTCGATGGCGCATAAACTCGGCGCTTTCCATCATCTGCCGCACGGTGTTGCCAATGCGTTGATGATTGAAGAGGTTATTCGTTTCAACGCTTGCGAAGCCCCTGCGAAAATGGGCACTTTCTCGCAGTATGACCATCCACACACCCTTGCCCGTTATGCTGAAATCGCGGATTACCTTGGTCTGGGCGGCAAAAATGATCGGGAAAAGCTGGAGAATCTCATTAAGGCAATCAACGAGCTCAAAACAAAGGTTGGCATCAAAGATACCATCAAAGACTACGGTGTTGATGAAGCGGATTTCCTTGACCGTCTTGACGATATGGTTGAGCAGGCGTTTGATGACCAGTGCACCGGTGCTAACCCGCGCTATCCGCTGATGAGTGAGATT
>JAZNXY010000031.1:0-8575 GCA_045594105.1 Acutalibacteraceae bacterium
TAGGTTTCGGTGGTGCTCTTATAGGTTTGGAAGTCTTCAGACTCCCCTTCTTTGGTGTGGATCACCGTCTCCCGCTCTTCATTCGGCGGGGTAATAAGTAACGATTCGTGTTCGGAGAATTCTGTATCCTCTTCATCGTGCATCTCTGCCATCAACTGCATACTGTCGGGCAGGTTAATGGCTTTTACAGCGCCATCCTTTACGAAAACGGGCATAAAGTTGCTGGGTGCTTCCACCGTCAGCTTCTGTCCGCCTTTGAGCATTTCATAGGTGAAAAGGTTATACCAGGAGTTACCTTGCGGCAAGGAAACCTCCAAACAGTGTTGATCCGCTTCTTCTACCGCGCACACAAGGAAATCGTCACAGAAAAGGTATTGGTTATCCACATCCTTGAGCGACAAATAGTAGGGATACGCCATCATCATACCTTTTACCATCGGGTTAGAGGTCTTGTTGGCATCAATCGCCGCAGACATAATGCTGGGCACCAGATTCTTGCGCAGATAGTAATAATCGCCGAAGTTCTCGATTGCCGCATCGCCGTATTTCCACGGCATATGTATCACAACACCGTGTGAACGCATATACGGCGAGAAGGTGGACAACACAACCCAACGGTTCCACAGGTCTTTAGTGGGATGGGTTCTGAAACCGCCCATATCCGAACCGTACAGGTTAAAACCACCCGCACCGCGAGAGATCATATCTTTGATAACCGATGAATAGCCTGCGTAATCAGAAGTCTGGTCACCCTGGAAGTTGGGCGCCCAATACTGGGAGCCTGCCGCAGACGAGCGCATAAACAGCACGTAATCGTTGCCGTGGAACTCTGTCCACGCTTCGTTGGCGTGCTTTGCGTAATAGTAGGAGTTAAGATTGTGCATTTCATTAGCGGAAAGACCATTCCAGCAGGTGCCTTTATAGGTTAGGTTTTCACCCATATCGATCATCATACCGGAAAGACCGCCTCCCCACAGTGTCTGCCATTTTGCCGTGAGAACGTCCTTAAAAGAGGGGTTGGAGGTATCCATCCAACCTGCCTGTGTAAACACGTGCAATCCCGATTCTTTAAGAGTCAGATCATTATACACAAACGGGAAACCAGTGGAGGCAAAACTGCCGTCCGCATTCTTTACGGGAGTAGCGTTGTATCCCGGCAACACTGCCGCTAATTCATCAACGGTATTATACGGGCGCATCCACCCAAGCATACGGATACCGCGTTGCTTAGTATAAGTAAGCGCTTGTGCCGTCATACCCGCAGTTTCGCCATACAGTGCTTCAGGATAAAAATTCCAATTTTCTTTAAATCCTTCCACAAGTGCCTGTATATTGGCGTAGGCGTTCATTAGTTCAGTAGTAGTATACGCCTGCGAGGCGGCACCCGCCCAGAAACCGAAGGTCCATTCTTCAGTAACACCGCTGGTGCCGGTAAGGTCGGTGTATTTTTTCAGGTTTTCCAACGGCGTACCCGTCCACAAATAAAAGTCCAGCTTATCTCCGTCAAAGGTAATCGTATACTTTTCTGGATCGGCGTGACCGAAGTCCGCCTCGCCGGGATAGGTCATATTAAACCAAACGGAATATCCGCGATTGGAGTGAAATAGCGCAATATTACCATAGGAATAATCCGGATTCGAATAACAGTCCTTATTGGTAAGCGAAAAATGCTCACCAACCACGTTGGGACCTGTAAAACGGTTAGAGCCGTTGTAGATCGCTTCTTTTTCGGGTTCTACCGGCATTTCCACCATAGTACGCAACACGGTGCCGTTTTTCTTATGCGCAAAAGAGATCTGCTCGTTGGTTATGTAGATGATACGGCTACCGTTGGCATTCAGCACCTCCAACACAAAGCCATTACCGTCAGGAAGGTAGCGAACGACCGTGCCATCCGCACCTTTCATTATAACGGCGCCTTCGCTGTCGGTCTTATAATCAATAACCGCAATGGAAGAGGGTTCAAATAAACCGACATTGCTCACTTCTACAGTCTGCTGGTATTCGTGTTTTGACTGCAGACGGAAGCCCCCCTCAGCGGGAAGGGAGATATATAATTCTTCCTCAAATCCGCCACTGACAGTTTTTATGACAAAGTATTTGCTGTCTTGCGCGATACCCGTCACCTTTTCGATAGGCGACCACGTATAGTTTTTCAGTATCGGCTCTTGAAACGGTGTATATAGACCGTCGGTAGAAAAGGTGTGTGCAGACACCATAGGAGCAAACATCGTCGCAAGCAATACCACACAGCAGCTAAAGACCAAAGTTCTCAAAAACTTAAGGTTCACTATATTTCACGTTCCTTTCTAAATAGTGAATTAACGAAACTTATTTATAGCGCTTGTCGTATTCCTTTTTGAAATCATCCTCGTTCGTTTTCAGTGCCTTATTGGCTTTATCCACATATTCATCCAGACCGTCTCCCGAAGAATCCAGACCGTCGGTGATATCGTTCATCGCACCCTGCCAATCGTCGTATACATCACGAATGTTATATACCAGTTTGAATGTATCGTTTCTGCAACTGTTTTTGATGTTCTTTACGTAGTATTCGTCAACTTCATTGGTACGGGGGAGTTTTGCAAACTTATCCAACACAACCTGGCTGGTGGTAGTGGGATAGAAAATATGCGAATTCAAGGTGTATTTATCTTTTTCAGCATCATCATACATCGTAAGACGCGCCAGGTTACCGTTCGTAGAGAAAGTCATAAAGCGTAACGCCTGATAGCAAGCATCCATACGGTCAGCAGGAGTGCTACTGGTAATGAAGCAATGGTCTACATGGATCATCATTCTGCCGTTTTTGTTGGGAGTGGTCCACATTTTCCAGTTAAAGTTATCGTAGTTACTGATGGTATTCTCCACATTCCACGAACCGCATTTTTCCATCAATGCTTTGCCGGAAGAGAAGCATTGGCTATAATTGTTCAAACCGAGATTTTGCTGTAACAGCGTACCCGAAGAAGTCTTTTGCTGTTGCTGATACCAAGCCTCCGTGCCCGGCAGAACACGCCACTCACGCAGCTTAAGACCGCCCTGTTTAATATACTGCACGTCAAACTGCTTGGTTTTGTAGTTATACCCTTTGGTGCCGTATGTCCCACCTGCCGCCATACCTTGGTACCAAGTGACCATATCATTTATATTGGTAAAATCGTCCATACCTACGCATACGCCGTCGTCGAAAAGTTCACCTGCGCCGCGCAAATACGCCTCAAACTCTTCAAGAGACCATTCAAGACCGGGCATTTTCATACCGATACGACTCAGCAAGTCGGTATTGAACACCATCGTTTCCAGTGTTGCCTGATGCGGAACCGCATACAGTTCTCCAAAGAAGGTGTAATCCGCCTTCAGATTGGAAGGAATATTGGTAGCTTCGGGATCCTTTGCAACATAGGAAGTAATAGGTTTTATCCAACCATTCGAAAGATAAGTAGGTATTTCACCTGCTTCGTCCCAAATAATGTTGGCAGCAGTTTTTGTAAGCATACGGGTAGAAAGATACTCCATAGCGGTATCTTCCGCATTGTGTGCCCAATAATCAAATTCAAAGGTCACGTTCGGATACAGTTTCTGCATCACGTCAAACATTGCCTCATAATCGGTTTTGCGTGCAGTATCTACCGCAATGGAAACGGTACCTTTCACGTCATAATTGGCACCTGCATCCGCAACAGGATCAAAATTCAGCGCTTCCGCATCTGATATCGGCGGGCGGGTCTGTTTGCCCGTCACCTGTGTGTCTTTGCCGTTCGTAGTGGTCCTTTTTGTGCGGGTGGTTCTGGTGGTGCCGTCGTTCTTGACGCTCTCCTCCTCTTCCTCACCGGGGTGATAAATACTGTAGCTTTCCCATACCTCTTTGGGTTGCGTGCATCCCGTAAACAAAGTTGCAAACAACATTGCCGCCAAAAGGCAACTTAAAATTTTCTTGCTCATATTAAATCCCTCTTTCTCTTACTCTTTGTGTAACTTGGACCAATCAAACGTCCACTTTTTCCGTTCGGTATTCCAACCGAAATAAGTAGCCTGCACAGTATCCTGTTCCGCCCAGCCGCGTGCACCCTCCTCAAACGGCACTTCATCACCGTTTGCGTTCAAAGCGGTAAGCTGGAAGTTGTCAAAACTGCCCGCGCTCGTATGGCTGGCAAGGCCGACCAGACCGCCGATAGCGTTATTATCCAGGTAGAAATAGAATTTCATCGAATCGTCCACCTGTAAAGACATTATACCGTCCTTAACCTCTATCACAACATGGTGCCATACTTTTGGATCGTAATCGAAAAGGAAATCATACCCTGTCGGTTCCTCAGTAATGCGTTCGTATAAACCACCATCAAGGTTACCCGCAATATTGAAATAACCTTCGCGTTCCATAAAGGTCCATACACCGCCCTTTACGGTTTCCTCATCCTTAAGAAAGCCGGTTTCGTGGCCGGTAGATAAGGAATTGGATTTTTTAGACAGTTTGGCATACATCTGCGTAGGATCCTGCACGCCCAAAATGAGATAGTTGTATCGGTGGTTGTTTCCACCCTTTTCCTGTAACAGATCCGCTTCCAGACGGAAGTTCAAAAGGTTCACGTCTTTCAGCATCAAGGTATGGAACTGACTCAAACGGGTAACGGGGGACCAGCCGCTTTGCGTGTTCACAAGAGTAGGACTGATACTGCTGTCCGCATTGATATTCCAATAATCCTCTATTTCATCCGCTTTGATAAGTTTGCCGTCAAACGCCGTATAGTACATATCGCGATTGGGGTCACTTACCGACCAATAATTCTGGCGTGGCTGGTATTCCGAAGAATACGCTTCAAAATCCAGAAAATCATTGGGATGGTCGAAATAATACTTACGCGCTACCGTAGCATCGTAATCACCGTTTATGTTGTTTCGTACATTAACGGCGCCCTGATACCCGCTCGCAAGGGTCAGGTTGTATATCGGTTGCATACCGATCTTGAAAGCAAAATCGCCTTCTTTGTAAGAGCGGTATTCTGCACTTGCAAAAATGAGATACATCGGATATTCATATCCGTTGGCATCCTTACCGTAACCGACCGACGGGAAGGTGATACTCTCTCCTGCTTTACGATCGATCTCAATATCCTCAAAGATATCTACGACATCCTCAAGAACAATCGCCTTTGCATCCAGATCCGTAATCTTAACCGAATCTATCGCCGCATTGGCGCTGTTAGCGGCAAAGTAAATGTAGCCGCCGTCATACGTTTCGGGCAGAGAGACCTCCCACGGTTTTTGATAATCCAGTGACATATACGCTTTACCGTCAGACACGATTATTTGCATATGGTGGGTGCCCGCGGCGTTATATTCGAAATATCCCGCCTGACGGGTACGGGAAGAGCCTTCTTCCTTTTGATACCAGAAGTCTACGGCACCCTTACCGCCGTCATATTCCAATGTAAAGGTGCATCCACCGTCTATGGTAGACCAATACACGCCGTTTTCGGTATTCTTAGCACCGAAACCTGCCTGCGTCCACAAACCGTTGCCCGCAAAATCATAGTCAAGGATGAAATTCCTATATTGCTTGGTTTTCAGTACCGCGATACCCATATTCGCAGAGTACGCCGTCATAAAGGAATCATGCTGCCAATTTGTGCCGTTCATCTCAAAGCCCGCCGCCAGTTCTTCAGCTGTGCGGTGGAGAGAAGATTTTTTAAACCGCATCATACCGTTTGATACATGCCAGTTCGCATCCGCCGTACCGGTGGTGCTGATAAGCGGCTTGCGGGTGGAATTCTGTTCGGGCAGGAACCACGTGTCAAAATCATCCATCTGTGCCGCATCGCTGAAATTGTAAAATACGGTATTTTCGGGGTCATAGCGGTCCGCAGGTGCGCGGGTGCCCAGACCGAAGTCCACGGCATTGCCTTTCCCATCCAGTTGGGTAATAACAACGCTCTTAAGGCCCTTGTCGCCGTTGGAAATGCCCAGCGACAGATAGCCTGCATCCGTACGTTTCAGCGTGGCGGGAGTGTTGCTGTTCTCCCAGATGGTGTGATTATCCGCATCTGCAATACGCACGGTCATTTCGCTACCCACGACACGCACCGTTACGGTATATTCATTAACATTCGCAAGTGCCGCTATTTCCTGTTGTACGTAACGGTATGTATTCTTTTCCGTTTCGCCATGATCATCGCCGCTACCGAAAGAAATACCGTGTTTTCCATCACCGTCTACACCGATGATAACCGTTTCCTGTTCGGGATACACAAGTACAATTCGATTATCCTTCACATACGCGATACGGTCATTGACCGCACTGCGGAAGGACAAGGTAACGGCGCCCTTCTGGTGCAGATTATCCACCACGGTATACGTAGCTTCAAAGTTTTTAAGCTGTGCAAAGTTGCCGCTCGGTGCTTTCACCGTCAGCATCTCAATCTTACGCAGCATTTCGCCGCCGAGTTTGTTGCCGTGACGCTGTAAAATGCCGCCTGCATTTACGCGCCACTGGGATACGCCGCCCCATGGATCATTTTCAAAATCCTCGCTACTTTGTCCCGCATAAGCGCGTTCTGCGGTCAGTGCCTGGTTGTTATAAAACAATCCAAAGCGTGCCGTTAAATATTCGTTAATAGCCGTATCGTTAGCGGTCGGCACGTAGTAGCCTTCTGCGTCAAAAGCATCCACACCGATGACAAGTTTGGCAAAGTCCGCTTCGAAACGATCCGCTTCACCCGTGTATCCGTCGTTAATGTTGCTGTTACGCACGTCAACCGTAACCGCCGCACTCGCCTCATAGTATTTATTGCCTGCAAACCGCACCTGATAGGTACCTGTTTCCAAACCGGTCAGCATAGTGTTTCCCGCAGGAACGGTAGTCCACGTATCCGCACCCGTCAGTTTATACTCGTAGGAAGCGCCTGCAACCAGTCCTGTAATTTTACCGATGCCGCCCACAAGACCGGTCGGTGCTGCAACACCCGTACGCATCAACGGTTTGATAGAAACGTCTGCCAATGCACCGTCACTGTTGAGCATTGTAAAGTACATATACCCTGCGGCATCGTCATGGGTCAGTTCCTTATTCGTGACTTCATAGTACACGGTTTTGCCGTCAAGGGAGGTCACCTTAAGATCCATACGGTTTTTAACCACTTTCAAAGTGACACGCGCCGTACCGACCGAACCACCCGTCCAGGCAATGCGGTTAGCACTGTTTTCCAGATCCGACCATTTATAATCTGCGGTGACACCGTCGTATATCACCAATTCATTACGAGTAAATACCAAGGTGGTCGCATCCGCATAGGTGCTTGCCGCATTTCGCAGTTTAGCCGCTTGTTTAGAGCGGAATGTAAAAGCAATAGCACCGCCGGTTTTCGACGAGGCGGTATTGCCGGCACTGTGCTGCGCTATATCGAAACTTGCTTCAAAGTCCGCAGCATAGATGACGTTCCCATCTTCTTTGGGAAGAATGGTCATATATTTTCTAAACAGTTCGTTGTTACCGGCACGATTGAAGGAACAGCGCAACCATCTGCCACCCTGCAATTCCCAGTGCACGTTACCGGGAACAAAGCGGTCTGCCCGTATTTCTTCCGACCCTGTATACGGTGTCGCCATTTTAGTGGTGGTACCCGTAAGGTCAGTATGATAGAAATCAAATCTTTCGCTTAAGTAGTTGACAATGGCGGTATCGTTTGCATCAAACGCATACTGTCCCGCTTTGCCGTTGCTCAGCCACGCATTCTCCTTAGACACCTTGCCGAGCGTAATAGCTTTGTCTTTGTTACCGTTATTGCGGTAATACTTGCCGTCAATCATATCGGTAAGTCCTGCAAAGGACGCCGTAAAGGCATCACTGTCACCCGAGGTGAAATCAATGGGATCACCATTATCATCCAAACGAACAACCTTCACAGCGCCGAAATAGGGCAAGCCGTGTTTGATGCCCGCATAGGTGGTGCCGATGTAGATAAGACCGTTTTGAATGGCAATATCGTCTTTGGTAACGTCCAGCGCAGTGGTACCGTCCGCTAACGTAACGACTGCACGTACTGTACCGTTTTTCACGGTCAGGGTCAAATGCGCTTCGCGAATAGCCACACCTGCGGTTTCAGTATAATACGGTGCTTTATCCGTATCCTTCGTCGCAGTGAAAGTAGAACCGTTTACGGGCGTATTCAAGTCGTCCAAAAAATACTCGCCGTTGCAAGAAATCGAGAACATCGCACCGTCGGTATCGCCGTGTTGTACGCTGTCATAGCCACCGAATTTTACGAATACGGGAGACTGGTTCTGTGGGAAAGACGTCGCACTTGCTGTGGTTAATTTGAAATCCAAATCCAGTTGGAAGTTCTTCAAGACCGCTTTGTCTCCATTAGCGTCATTCAGTACATAAGAGTATACAACGTCAAACGGGTCCTTCGCAGTACCATCAATGTCCTTCGCAATGTGCAACCATTTGTTCTCGCTCAGCACCATCGTGGGATACATACCGTGACTACCGTGTCCACCCTGACCGGAGCCGGGCAGATAGCCACTGGCGGTTTCACCTGTTGCGGGCTTATATCCGGAATTCATAAAGCCGGCG
>JAZNXY010000032.1:0-1806 GCA_045594105.1 Acutalibacteraceae bacterium
TCTTATCGGCTCTACGGGACGCAGCAGCGGTCCGCACCTGCATTTTGAGGTGCTGAAAAACGGTGCACGCCAAAATCCGCTGAAGTATGTAAGACCTTGATACAGCATATAATGATACGACATATAATTATGGATAAGGTGCGGTTAAACCGCACCTTATTTTTTTGAAAAAAATACAAATTAGCATATTGACTTTTATTAGGATGCGTGCTAAAATTAGGGTGTAGCAAAAAGATAGCATGCGTATAGTGCTGTCTTTCCGAAAAATCTGAAAGGGGAAATGCCTATGGCGCGCATAAATAAGAGCGCTTTGACAAAACTTGAAATTATTCAAGCGGCGAGTCGACATTTTTTGGAAAACGGGTATACCAATACTTCGGCAAAGAGCATCTGTAACGATTTGGATATGAGTACAGGGAATTTAACCTTCTATTTTCCGACGAAAGAACATCTGCTGACCACGTTGGTGGAGCTGTTTTGTGATTTCCAGTGGAAACTGATGGCAGAGGAGGCACAGGAAGGGTACAGCTCCATTATGGCGATATGTTTGGAGCTTGCCGCTATGGCGGTGATGTGTGACGAGGACCCTGTCGCAAAAGACTTTTTTCTCGCATCCTATTCCAGCCCGTTATCATTGGCGGTGATTCGTAAAAACGACGCCGACCGCGCGAAAGCGGTGTTTGGGCAATACCGACCCGACTGGGCCGATGTAGATTTCGTGGAAGCGGAGGTGCTGGTGTCAGGGGTCGAGTATGCGACCTTTATGACGGCGGGGGAGAATGTGCCGCTGGAGATACGCATCAGCGGTGCGCTGGAAACGATCTTAAGCATTTTTGCCGTACCGGAAGACATTAAGCAAAAGAAAATCAAAAAGCTGCTTGCGATGGATTACCGAAGTATCGGGCGCAAAGCATTGCAAGAATTTAAAACATACGTGGAAGAAGCAAATGAACAAGCGCTTCTGGATTTGTTAAGGAATTAAGGGGGCAACACCATGAAAACTACAAACACTCTCAAAAAACGGATACTGAGCATTGCGCTGTCGGTAGCACTCTTGTTGTCCGTTGTGCCGTTTGGCGCCTTTTCGGTTGCGGCGGCATCGCCCGAAGATTACCACCGTGTTGCAGATGCAAGCACGATGGATAATTGGAAAAAATATTTTGATACGGAAAATCTCGATACCGTGAATGCAGGCGGCGTGTGGACCGATAAATCGGTGTTTACCGATACGTCCGCATTTCAAAACAGCGGTGTCACAATGCTGGACGGCGAGCGTAATTTCTTAACCGCCCTTTCCGCTATTGCGGCGAACAAGGAAATCGTCGGCTATTCCAGCATTCCGACCGATACGGTTTTGGTTTTGGACCTTTCGGCATCTATGAGCAATGCAGGGGCACACGATGACCTTATTACAGCGGCAAACAACGCTATCGGCAAACTGCTCGCGGAGAATAATAACAACCGCGTCGGTGTTGTGCTGTATTCTGCAAGTGACGATTTAGGCAGTTCTACCTATGCAGAGAGCGTCACCCGTATTCTTCCCATCGACCGTTACACCACGGCGGCGGACGGACGCTACCTTTCGCTCAACGGCAGAACGGTATCGGTAGATGATGATGTGGTCGGTGCTGCTACGCCCCAGAACCAACTGGGACGCACAAAACAATTCGTCGGCGGCACCTATATACAGGCAGGTCTTTGGGAAGCCAAAGAAATGTTTGAAGATGTAGAAGACACCCGCATCGGGGATAACAACTGGCAGTCGGGCGACGATCGTATGCCCATTTTGGTGCTGATGTCCGATGG
>JAZNXY010000033.1:0-10616 GCA_045594105.1 Acutalibacteraceae bacterium
GTATGGTGTCCTATCGACCGCGCTAAAGATTACTCGTACTCGTTGGAACACGCATTTGAAGACGAACAAATCGCGCAAATGGCAGAAAAGAAAGCTGTGGCGGTGGATATCGTCGTGCGTATCGGCACGGGTGAAAAGGTAACGATATATAGCGGCTCATTTACACAATAAAAAAGAAAGTGTCGCTCGAAACGGAAGTTTCGGGCGATATTTTTTTTGGTAAAAATGTATTTTTCGACCGTTTTATGTACAATTTGACAAAAAAATATACACATTTTAGTATGTTTTGTATAATTCGAACAACTTTTTCAAAAAAACATTTGACAAAGGCGGGAGAATAGGGTATATTACTGTATATACGACTGCAACAGAGGTGGTTGAGTGCAAAAGGACGCAAAGACACCGTCCGCAGATATGGAAGATGCCGCTTTGGCGGCGTTGGCAAAAGCGGGCAGTAGCGAAGCGTTTACGTTGTTGGCGGCACGATTTTCCGCAATCAGCAAAAAACTGGCATCCCGCTACTTTGCTGTTCCCGATATGGGAACGGAGGATTTGTTGCAGGAAGGACTTTTGGGTCTGCTTGCGGCAGTACATAAGTATGCGCCGCAGAGTGGCGAGTTTTTCCCGTTTGCGGTATCCTGTATCAGAAACCGTATGGTATCGGCGGTGAGACGGCATCTCCCGAAGGACATGCCCGAAATCACGGAAGCGGAGGAGAGTCAGGTATCGGGACAAGCCGATCCTGCCACCTTGTTGATTGAACAGGAAGAGGCGACACGGTTGTATCAGAAGCTGCGGTTTTTGCTTACCGACAAGGAATATGCAGTGCTTATTGCGTATCTTGGCGGCGACAGCTACGGAGAAATCGCAAAGCATCTTTCTATCACACCCAAAGCGGTGGATAATGCACTGCAAAGGGTACGGCGAAAACTGGAGAAAAACGGTTTTCATCCGACGTAAAACTTGGCAATGACGGCAAATGGCCGGTTGCAATATATGCCCACTGGATATCTTAATCTGAACGTTGTAAATGGTCCGGTTAATTCGTCACAGGGCAAAAAATTTTTATAAGGCGAGGTTAGATCCAATGTACGAAGACAAGACTCTGGTCTGCAAAGAATGCGGAAATGAATTTGTGTTCACCGCCGGTGAGCAGGAATTCTATGCTGAAAAGGGCTTTGTAAACGAGCCCCAGCGCTGCAAAGCTTGCCGTGATGCGCGCAAGAATGCCGGCAGACCCGCTCGCGAAATGTTCACCGCTGTATGCGCGAACTGCGGCAAGGAAGCGAAAGTTCCCTTCCAGCCCCGTGAAGACCGCCCGGTGTACTGCAGCGAATGTTTTGCCCAGCAGCGTGGCGAATAATCGTTTAACAATGCAAAAAGAGTCGTCCGTCAACAGACGGACGACTTTTTTGTTGCGTAGGGGTCTTTTCTATGGTATATTGTATATAATGAAGCAGGAGGTGCGGTATGCGCAATAGATTTAGTAAACGAAAAAGTGAAAGGATCCACATTCTCAATTTTGTGATGCTGACTGTTGCAGGTATCATTAACGCTTGCGGTGTCACCTTCTTTTTATACCCCGTCAAGCTGTACGATAGCGGTATTTCCGGCACCTCTATGCTACTTTCACAGCTGACACCGGAGCAGTGGACACTGTCTGTGTTTCTGGTGGCACTCAATGTGCCGTTGTTTTTGTATGGCTTGAAAAAACAGGGCTGGTTATTTACGTTGTACGCTATTTATACGGTGTGTATCTATTCTGTTGCGGCATATCTTATCACCGATGTCCTGCCGATAGATGTCAACTTTGCATCACCGCTTGCAGGCACGGATCTTTTGTTGTGTGCGGTGTTTGGCGGTATGATTTCGGGTGTCGGCAGCGGTCTTGCGATGCGTTGGGGCGGCGCTATGGATGGTATAGAGGTTATGGCAGTCATATTTGCAAAACGTATCGGTATCTCGGTCGGCACCTTTGTGATGGTGTATAATGCGATTTTATATGTCATCTGCGGCATTGCGATACACAGTTGGATTTTACCGCTGTACTCTATTGTTACGTATATGACGGCACTGAAAACGGTGGACTTTATCGTAGAAGGTATGGACAGAGAAAAATGTGCGATGATTGTCACCGAACTCCCCGACGATATTTGTGCGGTGCTTACTGAAGCATTTGGCAGCGGAATGACCCGTTTGGAAGCAAAGGGCGGCTATTCGGGTGCGGGAAAGACAATGATATACTTTGTGCTCAACCGTTTCCAGGTGTCGAAAATGAAGGAATTGGTACACGAGGTAGACCCTAAGGCATATATCACCATTAGTGAAGTGGCAGATGTATTTGCTGCAAACCAGAAATAAAAACAAGCACGTCGTTGACGTGCTTGTTTTTTTATTATAATTCTTTTGCCCAACGGATTGCCATATCCGCCCAAACGGCACATTCGGTGGGGCCGCCGCCGACCTCATCGGTCACCAGCGACAAGCCGTGCCACCCGTGAGGGAAGGTGTGCATTTCAAACGGAATATTGTGCTTGCGTAATGCAGATGCCATTAACAAGGTATTTTCCATCGGTACACAGGTATCTTCGAAGGTGTGCCATATAAACGTAGGTACGGTATCTGAGGAGACCTGTAATTCGAGTGACGTTTCTTTTAGTAATGCCTCGTTTTTTCTTTCCATTAGCAGCTTGTCGAAGGAACCACGATGTGCATATTCTCCCGACGTGATAACAGGATAGCAGAGAATCATGCCGTCAGGACGATGTGCGGTTTCGGTATGCAGTGCCGCCTTGACGTAATCACGGTTCCATAAAACGCCGAGACTGCCTGCCAGGTGACCACCGGCTGAGAAACCGATAACGAACACTTTGTTAGGGTTAATATGCCATTCTTCTGCGTGCTCACGCACAGTGGCAACAGCTTTGCCCGCCGTCAACAGCTGGGAAGGGTAGGGAAGTGTTTGTACCTCATATTCCAATACAAAGGTCTGAAAACCCGCCGCTGCAAACTTTCGTGCAATGGGCTCGCCTTCACGGTCAGTACACACCATACCGTACCCGCCACCGGGACAAATCACAATGGCAGGCCGTGTCATGTTACGGTCAAAATCGGGAATGATATTGGCGGTAAGGGTTGCTCTCGCAATGCCCTCCACACCTGCAGGTGCACAATCCACTTCTAAATGAAAAACTTTTTCCATGGTAATGTCTCCTTATGCTTTTTCTTTCGGCTGTTTCATAGTCAGACTGATACGTTTCTTCGGTACATCTACACTGAGTACCCATACTTTCACGATGTCGCCGACCTTCAAAACCTCTAACGGATGTTTGATAAAACGGTCGGTGATTTGCGAAATGTGCACAAGACCGTCCTGATGCACACCGATGTCCACAAAGGCACCGAAATCGATAATGTTACGCACAGTACCCGTCAATTCCATACCTGCGACCAAATCCTCCATACCCATAACGTCGGTGCGGAGGAGCGGAGGCGGCAATTCGTCACGTGGGTCACGACCGGGTCGCTGCAATTCCTTGACAATGTCGGTGAGGGTGGGTACACCGACGCCGATTTTGTCCGCTACCGCTTCAGCACCCTCTGCGGCAACCTTTTCGGTAAGTCCTGTGGCACTGTCCGGCAGCTTTTTTATGTCCATTTCAAACATCGTAAGCAGTTTTTCTGCCGCAGTATAGCTTTCGGGGTGTACAGCGGTACGGTCAAGCGGATGCTTTGCATCGGGAATACGTAAAAAGCCCGCCGCCTGCTCAAATGCCTTGGGTCCTAATTTCGGCACCTTTTTCAGTGCTGTACGTGCGGCAAATGCACCGTTTTCTTCACGGAAGGTGACGATGTTGTTGGCAACTGCATTGGAAATGCCCGCAACACGTGCCAAAAGGGGTGCAGAGGCGGTGTTAAGGTCTACACCTACACTGTTAACACAATCCTCTACAACGCCATCTAAGGCGGTTGCAAGCTGTGCGGGCGGCATATCGTGCTGATACTGACCGACGCCGATAGCTTTCGGGTCGATTTTTACCAGCTCTGCCAGGGGGTCCTGTAAACGACGTGCGATAGATACCGCACTGCGTAAGGATACGTCGTAGTCGGGGAACTCTGCTGCTGCCAGCTTGGAGGCGGAATAAACGGAAGCACCTGCTTCACTGACTACCATATACGAAACATTTTCGGGAATAGTTTTTAGCAGCTCGGCGGCAAATACTTCGGTTTCATGGGAGGCGGTGCCGTTACCGATAGCGATAATTTCGACGCCGTGTTTTTTGATGAGGTTTGCCACGATCTTTTTGGCTTCTTCAATCTTGTTGTGCGGCGGCACGGGGTAGATGACCCCTGTGTCAAGCACCTTGCCGGTGGCATCCACAACCGCCACTTTACAGCCCGTGCGGTAACCGGGGTCAAGGCCCAAAGCCACCTTGCCACGGATAGGCGGCTGCATCAGCAGCTGGCGTAAGTTGGCGGAAAATACTTTGATAGCATCTTCGCTTGCTTTGTCGGTCAATTCGTTGCGGATTTCACGTTCGAGAGAAGGGAAGATAAGACGGTCATAGGCATCCTCTGCAGCAGCACGCACCAGAGTGGTGGCGGCACTGCCTTCCTTAATATGCTCGGATTCGAGCACACGCATGGCACGGTCAGCGGTCATCGCAATGGAAACCTTTAAGAACTCCTCTTTTTCACCACGGTTGATAGCCAATACACGGTGTCCCGCAATTCTCTTGACCGGCTCCTTGAAATCGTAATATAAGCGATAAACGCTGTCCTCTTCTTTTGCGGCTTTAGAGATAACGTCACCGTTTAAGGCGAGAATGTTACGTAAGCGCTTGCGTGTGGCGGCATCGTCGGAAATGTTTTCCGCAATAATATCCATAGCCCCCTGCAAAGCTGCCTGCACGTCGGGAACCTCTTCGGTAATATAGCTTTCGGCGAGCACCTCGGGAGCGGGGCAGTCCTTTGCCTGTTCGTACAGTACATCCGCTAAGGGCTCTAATCCTTTTTCTCTTGCAACAGAAGCACGAGTGCGGCGTTTGGGACGGAACGGACGATAGATGTCATCTACTTCGGTGACGGTCATTGCCGCATCCAATGCAGCAGCGATCTCATCGGTCATTTTTTCTTGCTCGGTAATGGCAGTGCGTACCTTCTCACGCAATTCTTCCAGATTACGCAGATAGGCAAGGCGATCGGTCAGTTCACGGATAACCTGGTCATCCAAAGATCCTGTCATTTCCTTACGGTAACGTGCAATAAACGGCACGGTACAGCCGTCATCCAATAATTTCACGGTATTTTCCACCTGCGACGGACGCAGATGAAATTCGGCGGTAAGGGTTGCTAAAATATCCATGGTGTTCTCCTTTATTTGCGGTAATATGCGTAGTAAGCGACAATGGTGTCGTCTTTTTCAAGTAAGGTGTTGTAGCCCTTAATTAATACACCGTTCAGTGCCATCAATTCGCCTGCGGTGACGGTGGAAGGGTCGGGGTTAAAGAAAACCTCTTTTTGACCTGCCATAATACGAATATGCCCACCGGGCGCCATGATACGGCCGCCCTTGCCGAGCACTTGTTCGCCGCTTTCGGATCGACGTACTACGTAATGCAGCTCTTTGCCGTCAAGACGCGTCCATAATGCGTCAATGGCGGCTCTTTCCTTTTTCTCTTTGTTGCGGGAAAAAAGACCCATATAGAACACCTCGCTTCAACCGATATTTTACCGCTTTCCAGGGTGCTTTGTCAATGTATACTTGCAATTTTGAGCGGAAAAGCGTATAATACCTCGTATGCAATGTTTTTCCTTTGGAGGACGTTATGAATAGATATAAAAAATTGTTTTCAACAACTTTTATATTGGGCATCGGCACCTTCAGCTCCAAATTACTGACCTTTTTGTTGGTGCCGCTGTATACCCATATATTGACCAAAGGCGAATACGGTATTGTGGATTTGTTGGTACAGACCGCCAATCTGCTCATACCGCTTGTTTCTTTGGGCATTAACGAAGGTATTTTGCGCTTTGGCATTGATGGTGAAACCGATCATCGCACGGTGTTCAGCACGGGCTTTGTCACCATTCTTATCGGTTTTGGCGGCTTCTGCCTGTTTTATCCGGTGGTTGGACTGATTCCCGGTGTAGACGGCTATACCCCATGGATTTACTTGTTTGTGCTGTGCTCGATGCTGCATTATCTGTGTGCACGGTTTACCAAAGCACTCGGTCACGTACGACTGTATGCGGTAAGCGGTGTGCTGGGTACGGCATTAACCCTTTTGCTGAACCTGTTGTTCCTCGTGGTGTTTAAATGGGGTATCCTCGGCTACATTCTTGCTATCGTTCTGTCGGACGTCGGTACGATACTGTTTTTGACGGTTTCGGCAAAGCTGTATCGCTTTTTGCGTATCAAAACGGTGAATAAACGGGATTGGAAAGCAATGCTTTCGTATTCTATGCCGCTGATTCCGACCACTATTTTGTGGTGGATTACCGACGTATCCGACCGCTATATCGTAAAAGCGGTGGTAGGTGCGGATGCAAATGGCTTATATGCTGTATCTTATAAAATACCTACCATTATGATACTGCTTTGCGGTATTTTTATGGATGCCTGGCAGTTGTCGGTGCTCACCGAAAAGAGTGCACTCGAAAGACGGGATTTCTTCACAAAAGTGTTCTCTATGTATCAGTCGGTGATGTTCTTGTCTGCGGGCGGTCTTATCGTCTTTGCTAAACTTATTACCAAAATATTGGTGTCGGATGCTTTCTACGAATCCTGGAAGTATATCCCTGTGCTGATTATTGCAACGGTGTTTTCCTGCCTGGTTACCTTCCTCGGCTCTATCTACGTGGTGGAAAAACGCAGTAAAAGTACCCTTTGGACCACCTTGCTCGGTGCAGGGGTCAACCTTATCGGTAATATCATTTTAATACCCGTGTGGGGCGTACAGGGTGCGGCTCTCTCAACTGCCTTCAGTTACGGATTGGTCTTTTTGATTCGTGCATTGCATACTCACACCTTGATTCCGATGAAATGGGATCTGCCACGCTTTGTTTTCAATCTTGTAACCGTTTGTGTACAGGCAGCGATTATGGTGATGGAAGTACCACATTGGATGGTGATGGAAGCGGTGCTTCTGTGTGTTCTTGCGGTGGTTAATTTCCGTACGTTGTGGCAGGCACTGCTGGCCGTTGTCAGCAGAAAGCGAGCGGGAAATGACTAAACAGCAGATTGCACAACGCAGTATTATAAAAAAATACCGTAAACAGATATGGAATCGCTTTATCGGTGCACTGAAGGATTATCAAATGCTGTCGGCAGGGGATACGGTTGCTGTTTGCATTTCCGGCGGCAAGGATTCAATGCTGCTTGCAAAATGTATGCAGGAGCTGGAGGCGCATGGCAGTGAAGTGCCGTTCACCTGTAAGTTCTTGGTGATGGATCCCGGCTATACATCCGAAAACCGTCGGCAGATAGAAGAAAATGCAAAAATGCTTGGCGTGCCGATCGAGATTTTTGATGCACCGATTTTTTCGGTGGTAGATCAGCAGGAGGACGGCTCGCCGTGCTATCTGTGTGCCCGTATGCGCCGTGGTTATTTGTATAAGTTTGCGAAGGAAATGGGTTGCAATAAAATCGCACTTGGTCATCATTTTGATGACGTGATTGAAACCACCTTGATGAGTATGCTGTACGGTGCTGAAATGCGTACCATGATGCCAAAGCTCCATAGCACGAACTTTGAAGGTATGGAGCTGATTCGCCCGCTGTATATGGTGAAGGAAGCGGATATTCTGGCGTGGCAGAGGTATAATGATTTAACCTTTTTGCGTTGTGCGTGTCGCCTGACAGAAGGGCTGGAAAATGATACGATGGATTCGAAACGACAGCTTGTGAAACGCTTGATAGCAGACCTGCGCCGAGATAATCCGCAGGTAGATGTCAATATCTTTCGCAGTGCGGAAAACGTCAATCTGGAAACCATTATCGGCTATCACAAAGGTGAAGAGCAGCATAGCTTTTTGGATGACTATTGAGCAGGGGTTGCCATACCTCTGCTTTTTTATAACTGTATGTCTATCAATCGTAGATTTTTTCGGGTAAGCTGCGATAAAATCCTACAAAAAGTCTTTTTAAAATAGGTTTACCGTACGGGTCACTATCTGTTATAATGAAACAGGAACAATTCCTAAGAAAGGAATGAGCATATGTATACAGTATTGGTAGTTTCGGCACACCCCGACGATATGGAAATTGCGTGTGCGGGGACGTTGTTGAAATGCAAAGAACGAGGTGACCGTGTTGTTGTGTGTCATCTCTCTGACGGCAACCAGGGTCACGAAATCATTATGCCGGACGAACTCGGCGCAATGCGCTGTCAGGAAGCGAAAAACAGCGGAGCTATCGGCGGCTTTGAGGTGATTTGGGGCGGTTTCCATGATTTGGAAATCTATGACAACAACAAAGTGGCACGTGATAAGGTTGTGGACGTAATCCGTAGAGTAAATCCCGATTTTATCATTACCCACAATCCCGATGATTATATGCCCGATCATACGGCAACCTCCCGTTTGGTGTTTGATGCGTGCTTTACCGCAACGGTACCGCATTACGAAACAGGGGAGAAGAAAGTTTCCCGCTTAACCCCTATTTATTATATGGATACGTTGGCGGGTGTGGAGTTTAATCCCACCGAATACGTGGATGTGACGCCGTACATTGATAAAAAACTGGAAATGCTCAACTGCCACGAATCGCAGATCGTGTGGATGCGTGACCACGACAATATCGATTTTCCCGATATGGTGAGAACCTGTTGTCGTTATCGTGGTTATCAGTGTGGTGCAGAGTACGCAGAAGGTTTCCGTCAATGTCATGTGTACTTAAAAGGTACAACCAAGAGATTGTTGCCGTAAGGAGAGATAATAATGGACTTTAATTCTACAGTAAAGGGCTCCGCATTAGAGGGCTTTTATCCTACAGGTTGGGATTTCGAAAAAATCGACGCTTGTATCGGTGAACCCGAAACGGTTTGTGACCGTCAGGTGTTTTGGAACGAGGGCTTTACCCCTGTAAAATGTGACTCTTTGGGCGAATTTGAAACCTACATGGGTCATGAAATTGCGATGCAGATTAAACTCGCAAAAGACCGTAATGAGAAAATCGCCTTTATCCTGCCCGTAGGTCCTATGGGTATGTATAAATGGGTGGTATATTTCTTGAAAGAATGGAAAGTGGCGTGTGACCACGTGTACACCTTTAATATGGATGAGTGGGCGGATGCGGAGGGCAACACCTTGCCTTCCGATAACAGCGGTGCGTTCCAGTACGCTATGGAACAAGCACTGTTTAATCCGCTTGGTGAATTGACTGTACCCGTTTCCCAACGTAATTTTGCTACGAAAGAAAACCTGCCCACCTATCCCGAAAAGATTGCGGCACTCAAAGCAGAAGGTGCAAAACTCGTTTTAGTATACGGTATTGGCCGTATGTGCCATATCGCTTTCTGGGAACCCACCTTTGCGGCGGATTACGCTTCCGAAACGGAGTGGATGGCGGCGCCTTACCGCATTGCAGCGAAAATTCACCCGCTGACCGTTGAACAAAATGCGCTTACCAGTTTCAAATCCCGCACCACCTTGGTGCCCTGCCGTGCGAACACCATCGGCCCTGCGCTGTTCTTGCAGGCGGATTACGCTATCGGCGGCGCGGACGGTACGCTCGGTCGCGGCATGCAGTGGCAGGGTATGTCTCTTTGGATGACCCTGCGTCACGGGCCTACCCCGTGGATCACTTCTTCGTACATTCCCACCCTGAAAGGTCGTTTGTTCTTCCTGAAAGAGCTGGCGGGCCCTTTGACTGCGGAGTGTAACTAAGAGTAATGTTGTTTGATTTGTGCAGACGGTGTGCGTTTGTACAATCTGTGAATACAGACAATAAAAACCTTGACAAAGTACGGGAAATGCTATATGATAAATACCGTTCCACGCCGCTGTGGTGGAATCGGCAGACACAGGGGACTTAAAATCCCCCGGTAGCGATACCGTACCGGTTCAAGTCCGGTCAGCGGCACCAAGCAAAGAAGGATGGGCATTTGCCCATCCTTCTTTGCTTTTTGTCACTTATCGACGCAGAACCCGTTAGTCCGCATAAGCGGCTAACAGGGTTTTGCGTGTACACACTACTGCACAGAACACACTTCATCGCAAAACCAATTCAAGTCCGGTCAGCGGCACCAACAAAAAGACCTCTTTTGTCTACTGGACAAAAGAGTTCTTTTTGAATGATGTTTGCCTTCGGCAAATGATGTTGGGCAACACCCAATGATGACGGCTACGCCTAATGATGTGTGGCTTCGCCACATTTTGGGGCAAATATCGCATCATTGCGACCCAAGGGAGCAACATCATATTTGCGTAGCAAATGCATCATGTCGCCATTGGCGATGCATCATTGAAATGTCCTGAATTTTATGATATAATTACTTTTAAAGGAGGCGATTTTGTGAAAGAAAATAAGCTTGCAGAACTTTCAATGGAGTTTGCTGTGGATATTATAAACCTTGTAAGGCAACTTAAAGAAAATCGGGAAGCCATTATTTCTA
>JAZNXY010000034.1:0-10043 GCA_045594105.1 Acutalibacteraceae bacterium
ATAATAGTTTTGGGTTGGTGGCAAGTGCATGTGTAATCTCGAGCTTTCTCTGTTTGCCGTACGGCAGGTTGCAAAGTCGGATCGTAGCCATGTCGTTCTGTGAGCCAAGGAGTTGCAACCTAGAGTTGTCTTCCTAAGACCGCTTGGCCTCCGACTTATAATAGTTTTGGGTTGGTGGCAAGTGCATGTGTAATCTCGAGCTTTCTCTGTTTGCCGTACGGCAGGTTGCAAGCAAGGTTATTTCTCTCTTCTTCCAGGTCGAAGATACGCAGGATTTCTTTTGCACGGTCACGCATTTTCTTTTCACTGCGGAAATGACCCGGCAGACGGAACATGCTGACAAATGGATTGCATTTGAATTCGGGCTGGTTGTGCAGACCGACAAGCACGTTACGGATAACACTCATGTTGTTGAAAAGGCGGATATTCTGGAAGGTACGTGCAATACCCTTATGGTTGATGGTTTCCTGTGTTTTTCCCGTCAGGTTTTCGCCGTCGAGAAAGAACTTGCCCGTAGTAGGTGCATACACGCCTGTGAGCATATTGAAAACGGTAGTTTTACCGGCACCGTTAGGACCGACAAGACCGTACAACTGCTTTTTGCGGATTTCAAGATTCAAATCCTGTACTGCGTGCAGACCGCCGAAGGAGATACCGAGGTTTTCGGTTTTCAAAATAATATCGGACATATTACTTCTCCTCCTTTCCCGGCTTGACAGGTGCTGACGCATTGGGAGTCATATCGAGGGACAGCAATTCGTCCATCTGGATTTTGGTGGTAATGCGATCCCATTTTGCGTCGTCATCCTTGATTTTATCGGGTTTGCTTTTGAATAATTTGGAAAAGTCGAGCTTTTCTTTGAGGGGACGGAACATAGGTGCATTGTTGAACAGCACCGCCAAGATAAGAATAATAGCATAAATGAGCAGCTTCAGTGCCGCAAGGTCACCGGACAACTCGTTCTGTAATACGAAATTGACATAGGTGATAAGAACAGCAGCGATAATAGAACCGCTGATATTACCCATACCACCGAGCACAACCATAACCAAAATCTCAATCGAATAGTTGTACGAGAAGAAGGAATAGAGCACAGGGGTGTTGAGGTGACCATACAGAACGCCTGCGATGCCCGCACAGAAGGCGGCAAGTACGAACACGAACAGTTTGTAGAAGGTTACGTTAATGCCCATCGCTTTTGCGGCGATTTCGTTATCACGGATAGCGGTAATGGCACGGCCGTGTTTGCTGCGGATGAGATTCTGCAGTATTACCAGCACCAAAAGCACCATAACAAAGGCAACGATAAACAAGTGCTTTGCTTTGAAGGTGACGGTGTTAAGACCGAGAGCACCGCCGAAATACGGCAGGTTTTTGAAAATGTTACGCACAATCTCACCGAAAGCCAACGTCGCAATGGCGAGATAGTCACCTTTCAAACGTAAAGCGGGCAAACCGATGATGAAGCCGAAGATGGCGGCAACCACACCGCCGACCAGCATTGAAATGATAAGCACCAACAACGGGCTGTCGATAACGGTGTGGAGGAAGGTTGCAAGGAAGCAACCGATATACGCACCGACACACATAAAACCGGCATGACCGAGACTGAGTTCTCCGAGAAAACCTACGACAAGGTTCAAGGAAACAGCCAGAATAATGCTGTAGGCGATACGGGTTAACAGGGAGATGATAGCACGGGGCAGCATACCTGCGCTGCTTAATGCGACCATTACAACGAGAGCAACCGCAACAGCGATCACATTGATGTGATGCTTGATATTAAAAGAACTTTTTTTCTTTTCCATTTCTCATCACACCTTCTCTCTTCTGCGTTTGCCGAGCAAGCCGATGGGCTTGACCAACAAAATCACGATAAGCAAGCTAAACTCAATAGCGGTGGTATACGGGCTGAGTACAGGAATACTTGCGCAGATTTTTTCTACCAAGCCGAGCAATATGCCACCGATCATTGCACCGGGGATAGAGCCGATGCCGCCGATAACGGCTGAGGCAAATGCTTTGATACCGGGCATAGCACCTAAAGTGGGGCTGACCGAGGGGATTTGGATGAGGTAGAAGAAGCTTGCGCAAGCAGCAAGTGCGGAACCGATGGCAAAGGTGATCATAATGATGCGGTTAACGTTAACGCCCATCAACTGTGCAGCACCTTTATCTTCGGAAACAGCAAGCATAGCACGACCCGTACGGGTAGTCTTTACAAAAACAGTCAGTGCAACCATAATCAGCGCACCTACAACGAGGGTGATAATGGTGTTGACACCTACCTGGAATTTTCCAAATAAAGTAATGGTACCGAAAGACGGAAGGGTAATCGGTCTGGATTTAGAACCGAAAATCAACTGCGCTACACCTTGCAGGAAGTAGCTGACACCGATAGCGGTTATCAGAACGGCAAGGGGAGAAGCGGTACGCAGCGGTTTATAAGCGAGCTTTTCTACGATGACGCCTGTTAAAGAACACAGGACGATAGCCAGAAGCACAGCGACTGCAATAGCGAGGACGGGGTTAGCAATGAGACCTACCGTCACCAAGATAACGTAGGCACCGACCATAATAATGTCGCCGTGTGCGAAGTTCAGCATCTTAGCGATGCCGTACACCATAGTGTAGCCGAGTGCGATCAGTGCGTAGATAGCACCGAGACTTAAACCGTCTAAAACTACACTTATTATTTGTAAAATTGTACTCATTAGTGGCACTCCTTACGAGCGGTATTTCAAGGGTTATGTACACAAACAACAAGGGGTAAAAAGACAAATAGTCTGACAGGGAGGGATGCTCCCTGTCAGACCACAGAAACAAACGCTTAGTTTACAGCAACAATCTGCGGCACCTTGGTGCAAGCACCGGTAGCGTCCCAGGACATCTCACCGGTAGCGCCGTCCAGTTTGAAGGAGTCGGCGGTGATCGCTTTTTTCACAGCTTCGCACAGCTCGCTTGCTTCGATGGAAGCATCGTCGATGTTAGCAGCTTTCATCGCTTCATAGATAGCGTAGATAGCATCATAACCGTCAGCAGCGAACTGGTCGGGAGTTTCGTTGTATTTCGCTTTGTAAGCGTCAACGAAGTGCTTCGGTACAGCAGCGGTGCTGTTTACGTCGAAGGGGGTGATGTAGGAGATTTTGTTGGTAACGGTATCGTCAATCTGATCAGCAACGCCGTCAAGACCGTCACAACCGAACAAGAATGCTTTGCAGCCCTTAGCTACACAGGTTTTGGCAATGAGGCCTGCTTCGGTGTAGTAGATGGGCAGGAAGATAACGTCGCAGTCTTTCAGAGCTTCAACATGGGTGGAGAAGTCTTTCTTGTTTTCTGCGTCAAACTCTTTAACTTTGAAAGCAACTTTCTTTGCGTCCATTTCTGCTTTGAAAGCATCGTAGATACCTTTGGAGTAAGCATCGCTGTTGTCATAGATAACGCCGATGTTTTTGTATTCGGCAATCAGCTTTTCAGCAGCGAGAGTACCCTGGTCGGGGTCGCCGAAGCAAACGCGGAAAGCATTTGCACGGTTTTCGATCACGTTAGCCGCAGAAGCGGAAGGAGTGATGAAGAACAGGTTGTCAGCAACCGATTTGGAAGCGAAGGATTCGCAGGAACCGGAAGTAACGGAACCGATGGAAATCTGCATGCCGGCATCCATCAAAGCGTCGTAGCCGGTAGCTGCATCTTCAGCGGTAGCTTTGTCGTCCTTCATTTCGAACTTGAAGGTGATGTCATTCAGACCGCCTTTAGCGTTGATTTCTTCGATGGCGAGCGTCGCACCGTTGTTAACGGAGGTGCCGTAGGAAGAAGCATCGCCGGTCAAGGGGCCGGTAGCGCCGATAAAGAACTGTTCGGCTTTCTTTTCGCCACAACCCACGAAACAGGTCGCAAGCATGGCCACTGCCAATACGATGGCAGCGATTTTGGTCATTTTTTTCATTGCAAACTCTCCTTTTAGGAAAAATTATTTTGCGACTTTACACTGTTAAAATGTAAAGCATACTTTTTCCATGTTTTTACGAAAAAGTATGCTGCCATTATAAGACAAAAAAAGGCACATTGTCAATAGAAAATTGTAAGTTTTTATATAAATATATAATATATATACATACATTATGCGTTGGTAAGGGTGATAATGGGAAGGTGTGGACGGTTTTGTATGCGTATGGGCAAGGAACTGTCGCCCAAACCACGGCTGACAACCACAGGAAATCCGTTGATGGTATATTTGCCACTGATATACTGTGGGAAGAATCCCTGACCCGGGGAGAACAATCCTTGCTTTCCAAAGCGTACCTGTCCGCCGTGTGCATGCCCGCAAACAGCACAGATGCAGCCGCTTTTATCCGCTTTTACGGCACGTTCGGGGTAATGTATCAGTAAAACGGTAGGAAAAGGCAAGCTCTGCGGGATAGGGGTGTCAGGGTTTCCTACGCCGTAAATGTAAAGATTTTCACCTTTACAGTTGAGTGCTGTGTATTCGTCAAAAAGCAAGGGAATGTTTGCTTTTTGCAGCACCGTGCGATAGGCAGGCAATCGTTCTGCTGTCAATTCGTGGTTGCCTGCAATAGCGAAGGTCGGTGCAATTGTCGCTAACGCCTGTAAAAAAGCTGTAAGCTGGGCGGTGGGGAACGTATTGTAGCGGTTGGTGAGGTCACCGGCCAACAGAATACCGTCAATATGTCCCTGCCGCAAATCAGACAGGATTTGTGCTGTATTCGCATTGTTATCCGGTAGATGTAGGTCCGCTATAACTGCTAAACGGCAGCCAACGAGTAATTGTGGCAAGTTTGTAACCTTTACACACAACTCTTCCGTGTCGGGCTGTAATTTTCGTCTCAGTCGAAAAAACGGAGCAGTCATGCCACGGATGCCCTTCTTGATAATGGTAAGTGGATGCATTATGTGCTACACTCCTTCATTATTTTTACGGATTTTTCGGCGGTAGCGGCAACACGGCGGCATTCTTCAGATCCAAAGCCGTGTAACTGTTTCTTTTTTGGCAATCCCCATACGTCAAACAGGGAAGGACCGATCCACTCGTGGTACCCGCAAGTGGTGAAAACACCTTTGATGATGCTTAGTGCCGCTGTCGCAGGGCACATAAAGATGATTTTCATGGGATGCTTAATAATGGTAAAAATCCATTTCGGGTAATGTGCGGTAATGTTGGTAAAGGTAATCCCGGGATGTACTACCGACAAGGAAACCTTCGTTTCCCACTTGAATAACTCATATAAGGCCAACATTAAATGGCGTTTGGCATTGCCGTATACCTTGCTTGCCGCTTTTCTTTCCGAAAAGTCAGGGTCGATGGGGTCGGTTTTGGAATATCGGTGGGCGATGCTGCCAACCGCCACAACACAACCGTTCCGCTCACGCAACACAGGCAGTAATTCCGTTGTCAGAAAGTAAGGAGAAACAAAATTGATCTGAAAAACGTTGTCATACCCTGCGGTTGTTTTGAAACGGGGAACACTGTATGCACCGGCGTTGTGTATAAGTATGTCCAAAGGCAGCTGTTTCAGCTGTTTTGCTGCGTTTTTCACGGATGTCACATCTGTCATATCCACAATAACGTGCTGAATCTCAATGTGATGAAACTCTGCACGTAAGCTGTCTGCCAAAGCAAAAGAACGTATTTTGTTGCGGTCAAGCAGAACGAGGGAGGCACCGCATTGTGCCAACTGCCGACAAAGGTGTTGACCGATGCCGCCTGTGGCACCCGAAACGGCAACCAGCTTGCCGTGTAAACTTTCCGTATGCTTTTGAAACCATTTTTCGTACATAAAAAGCCCTTCACTTGTAAAAAAGGCGTACAAAAGTACGCCTTTTTTGAGGTTGATGTTACATTATCTGACGCCGAACAGCAAATCACTGTAAGAGGGGAACGGCCAGTAGCTTTTACCTGTTTTTTCTTCCATGGTATCCGCATCTGCACGCATCTCCTGCATGGCAGGGAGGACAGTTTCACGGTAAAAACGTGCAATGCTGACCGTGTCTTTCAACGTTTTTACGGTTTGCAAAGCCGCAGCAAGTGCTTCGGTTTTTTTGTAGAAGCTGCAGGTGAGAGCGGAAAGCTCCGCTATCAGCTGTTCTTCTACCGAAACACAAGCGCTCGGCAGCAACTGCTTTTTGCGAAGTGCCGTTTCGCAGAGGTCGCTTTGGTATTTTTCTACTGCAGGAAGGATTTCACGCCTTGCCATATCCAGCATGGTTTGTGCTTCAATGTGCAGGATTTTTGCGTAGTTTTCCATCAAAATTTCGTGACGGGAAACCAATTCCGAGCGGGTGTATACTTTGTACTTTTCGTAGAAAGCGATATTCTCCTCGGTGATAAGGAAGGGGAGTGCATCGGTGGTAGAACGCAGATTGAGCAAGCCACGTTTTTCTGCTTCTTGCACCCACGCATCGTCATAGCCGTTGCCGTTGAAGATGATGCGTTTGTGATCTTTGAGTACCCGCACGATAAGGTTGTGTACCGCAGAATTGAAATCCTCTGCACCTTCCAAAACGGTTGCAAAATCGTCAAGCGATTCTGCAACAGCGGTGTTGAGAACGGTGTTGGGGTCTGCAACCGATTGGGAAGAACCGGGCATACGGAACTCAAACTTATTACCTGTAAAGGCAAGCGGAGACGTACGGTTGCGGTCGGTGTTGTCCTTGGGGAAACGAGGGAGAATATGTACGCCGACCTTCATAATGGTCTGCTCTTTCACATCGTAGGCGTTGCCCTGCTCAATCGCATCCAGAATGCCGGTGAGTTCATCGCCGAGGAAAACGGATACAATGGCAGGCGGCGCTTCACTGGCACCTAAGCGGTGGTCGTTACCTGCTCCTGCCGTGGAAATACGAAGCAAATCCTGGTGCTTGTCCACAGCACGCAGTACTGCACAAAGGAACAAGAGGAACTGTGCATTTTCGTGCGGTGTGTCGCCGGGCTCCAGCAGGTTGATGCCGGTGTCGGTGGAAACGGACCAGTTGTTGTGCTTGCCACTGCCGTTGACACGGGCAAACGGTTTTTCATGCAGCAGACACACAAGGCCGTGCCGTTGTGCCACCTTTTTCATGATCTCCATAGTAAGCTGGTTATGATCGGCGGCGATGTTGGTAGTAGTGAAAATGGGCGCTAATTCGTGCTGCGCAGGTGCCGCTTCGTTGTGCTCGGTTTTGGAGAGAATACCGAGCTTCCAAAGCTCCTCGTCTACGTCACGCATATAGGCGGAAACACGGGATTTGATAGCACCGAAATAATGATCTTCAAGCTCCTGCCCTTTTGGCGGCTTTGCACCGAATAAGGTACGACCGGTGAAAATAAGATCGTGCCGTTTATCAAACAATTCTTCGGGAATCAGGAAATACTCCTGCTCTGCACCAAGCGTGGTGCGTACCATGTGCACGTCATCGTGACCGAACAGCTTCAGCAAGCGGAGCGCCTGTTTGTTGATGGCTTCCATAGAACGCAGGAGAGGGGTTTTCTTATCCAATGCCTCGCCACCGTAGGAACAGAAGCAAGTGGGGATGCATAGGGTATTATCCTTGATGAATGCATAAGAGGACGGATCCCAAGCGGTATAACCACGTGCTTCAAAGGTGGCACGTAAGCCGCCCGACGGGAAGCTGGAAGCATCCGATTCACCTTTCACAAGTTCTTTGCCCGAAAACTCCATGATGACGCCGCTGTCGCCGCTGGCAGAGACAAAGCTGTCGTGCTTTTCTGCGGTGACACCGGTCAAGGGCTGGAACCAATGGGTATAGTGGGTCGCACCCTTTTCCAGAGCCCAATCCTTCATAGCACTGGCAACAACACCTGCGATAGCCGGATCGAGATGCTTGCCGAGTTCGATTGTACGGCGTAGGGTTTTATACGTGTCTGCGGGCAAACGTTCGCGCATAACGGTGTCATTAAACACCATTGTGCCGAAGATTTCCGGTACTGTACTCATAGACGGTATCTCTCCTTGTCAAAACTTGTCTATACAGAAATGATTATACTGATACGCAGTACGATTGTCAAGGTGTTTTCGAAATGTCTTATGATTGACATTTGTAGCGGTTTTCCGCTATAATGATGAAGTAACGAACGGGAGAAGGCGGGAGAACGGCATGAAATTTTGGGGGCATTTCCGTACGGTGACGGCACATCGCCACAAAGTGCTGCAGCACTGTATCAAAGCGGGTATTTTTTGGCGAGGTCTGACTCACGACCTTTCCAAGTTTTCGCCTGCGGAGTTTTTGGTGGGTGTGCGGTTTTACACCGACGGCACACGTAGTCCCAACGAGGCGGAAAGACGTGAATACGGGTATTCCAAGGCGTGGATGCACCACAAAGGAAGAAACCGTCACCATTTTGAATATTGGACCGACTATAACCCCGATACTAAGCGAATGCAGCCGCTGCCGATGCCGGACGTGTTTTTGGTGGAGATGGCGTGTGATCGTATTGCAGCAAGTAAGATTTATGCGAAAGAAAATTACACCGATCGTTTTCCGCTTGACTATTTTTTGCGTGGAAAGCCCACCCGCAACATTCATCCCGAAACGTCGGAAAAACTGGAACGTATTTTGACAATGCTGGCAGAAGAAGGGGAAGAGGTTACCTTCCGCTATCTGCGTGAGATGACACGGAGGAAAAAGATATGAAAAAGATATGGGCTGTATTGCTGTGTGTGTCTATGCTTCTGGCCTTGGCGGCTTGCAACAAATCACCGCAGGTATTTTCGGGAGAAAGTGTTGTCGCAAACGGCGATGAGACGCAACGCTCTACCGAAAAGGTAAACGATACAACGGAAAAGAAAACGAAAAAACCACCGCTATTACCGAAAAAACAACTAAAATAACGAAAACAAAAAAGACCGGAAAAACTACAACAAGCCGTACTGTGCCGACAACTACCAAGTATACGTTGCCGACAGAGGGGTACCAACCCGTGACAGCATCGATGGCGTTACTCGCCGAAGAAAGGAAGGTGCGTTTCCTGGGACGTACTTATACCTATTTCGGAGAAGAGTCCCGTGGAATGACGTATGGTAACACGGGGTTTGTGCTGCAAGGTAATCTTTCGGGCGACGTTTCCATGCAGGTTCAGGTAGAAAAATCCTGTTGTGCCATCAATATCACGGTAGACGGAAAGCATCGTACCGAATGGGTGAATAAAGGTTTAAAAACAGTGATCTTGGCGGAGGGATTGACCAAGGGAAGCCACACCATTACCGTTACCAAAGGCACCGCACACCACGCAGGCGAATTGGAGATAGAAACGGTATTTTTTGCGGGTGTCTTACAGACAACACCGACACCCGAAAAGCTGCAGATTGAGTTTATAGGTGACTCGGTGACGGTGGGCGAAGGTATGTATGGAAAACAGGCCGATTTCCCGTCGCTTGCCGAGACGTATAACACCTACGACGGCTATGCGGTACAGGTAGCACGTTATCTTAGCGCAGGCATCTCCACCGTCGCACAGTGCGGTGCGAAAATTCCCGGTATGACCACCCAGTATAATGCGGCAACCGACGGCGAAAAGGATATCGTGGTCATCAACCTCGGTAGCAATGACTTTGGTTGGTCTAACCTGTCCGGTTTGGATATTAAAAACGATTATTATCCGTCCGGCACCACCAATATCAAGGTAAAAGATGCAATTACGGGTCTTATTGAGGATGTTCGCACAGCACAGCCCGATGCCTACATCATTTGGACCTACGGTATGATGTTTGATTTGCATTTAGGTGCATTGGAAGACATTATTAACGAGTATGCAGCAGCGACCAACGACAACAAGTTGATGTTCTGCGATCTGTCTGCCGCAAAGGATAACACAGGTAACGCAAGTCACCCGTCCACTGTTGGCAACAACAATGCGGCCTTGGTTCTCACCGGCTTTATCCGTGAAAATTGTGCTGAATTGTTAAGTTCTGTACCGACTCCCGAAAAAACCTATGCAACCGACCGCACGCTCAAAGTGGCGTGCGTCGGTGACAGCATCACCGCATTGGGCTATTGGGATAACAATATGCGCAAGTCGGATCGTAGC
>JAZNXY010000035.1:0-23942 GCA_045594105.1 Acutalibacteraceae bacterium
AATGCCTGCCCCCGAAAAGCAGAAAAAACGTAAGAAGGAAAAGCATACCTCCATGTCCTTCTTTACAGCACTTTCTCTGTCGCTCAACAACCTGATGACCAAAAAGGCACGCACCTTCTTAACCTCCTTTGCGGGCAGTATTGGAATTATCGGTATAGCACTGATTATAGCGCTATCCAACGGTGTGCAAACCTATATTGATGCGGTGCAGGAGGATACCCTTTCCACCTATCCGCTGTCCATTGAAGCGGAAAACGTGGATATGTCCTCCCTGCTCACCACCTTGACGGGTATGCACTCGGGAGAAAGCAGCCACGCAAAAGATCGGGTCTATCCCAACGAGGTGTTATACGACCTTATTAACACGATGAACTCTCTTGAAACCGACACCAACAATTTGGCGGCGTTCAAGAAATATTTAGACAGCAATCCCGAAGGTCTCAATGACCATGTCAGTGCTATTCGTTATGGATACGGACATACCCTTAACGTGTTTGTAAAAGACCCCGACGGCAACGTCGTGCAATCCGACCTTAACGAGCTGGTTGCCCGTATTATGGGCACCGACATGCAGCAAATGCAGTCTTCCATACCCATGTCAAATATGATGAGCAACACCCCTGCGTTCTCAAGCGGTATGCAGCTATGGGAAGAGATGCTCACCGACAAGGACAGCGGTAAATTAAACCCCTTACTGTACGAGCAATACGACTTAGTCTACGGCAGCTGGCCGGATGCGTACAATGAGCTTGTATTGGTGGTGGATAAAAACAACGAGGTAGCAGACATTTGTCTTTACGCCTTAGGTCTTAAAACCACCGAGGAAATGCAGGATATTTTACAGGATGCATCGTCCGGTGAAGAAATTACTATGGATAAAAGTGGTTGGTCGTATGAGGACATCTGCGGTCTTACCTTCAGAATGGTATTACCTGCCGACCGTCTGCAAAAAGCCGAAAACGGCACTTTCACCGATCTCACCGAATCCGATACCGGTCTGCAATATCTGTACGACAACGGATTAGACCTGAAAATCACAGGTATTATCCGTCCGAATGAGGATGCGGTAGCGGCCATGATGAGCGGCTCTATCGGCTACACTTCCGCACTCACCGATTATATCGCACAAAAGGGCAAGGATGCCGCCGCATTAAAAGCACAGCTTGAAAAGCCCGATGTTGACGTATTTACGGGCCTGCCGTTCAAAACGGATGATATGCAAGAGCCCACCGATGCCGAGAAGGCAGCAGATATCACCGCTCACCTCAAAGGGTTATCCACCGCCAAAAAAGCGGAAATGCTGGTTACCATCCAAAGCACCCCCACCGATGCGTACGTCAGCGGTGCGGTAGAGCAAACGCTTGCCACCCTCACCCGTGAGAAGATCGAAACCATGATGGTTTCGTCCTATGCGGAGCAAATGGGGATGGACGAGCAGAAAATCAAAGAGTATATCGCTGATATGGACGATGACACCTTGTTCGGCTACGTACGGGAGATGCTGAAAGAGCAGATTACCGCACAGTATGCGGAAGGGGTGAAGGCACAGCTTGCCAATCTGCCCCAAATGCAGTTGGCGGCGATGTTGGATGCGGCCTTGCCCACCTACGACACGGCAACCCTGGTGCGGTTATACGATGATCACATGCCGCCCACCGTATCTGAAGCAACGTTAGCGGAAAACCTGAAATCTCTCGGGTATATCGACAAAGAAACCCCCACCTCTATCCAACTGTACGCCGCAACCTTTGCGGACAAGGACGCCATTTCGGATATTATCGCAAAATACAACGAAACCGCAAGCGAGGAGGATTATATCAACTATACCGACTATGTCGCTCTGATGATGTCCTCGGTCACCACCATTATTTCCGCTATTTCCTATGTGCTGGTTGCGTTTGTTTCTATCTCTCTGGTGGTATCCTCCATCATGATTGGTATCATCACCTATATTTCTGTGCTGGAACGCACCAAGGAAATCGGCATTTTACGTGCTATCGGTGCCTCTAAAAAGGATATCTCCCGTGTATTTAATGCCGAAACCTTAATTGTCGGCTTTGCGGCAGGTGCCATCGGTATCGGGCTTACCCTGCTTATCTGTTGGCCCGCCAATATCATCATTCAGACGGTTACCGAAATCCCCGACCTTGCCGCCGTTCTGCCCTGGAAAGCAGGTGTGGCACTGGTCCTCATCAGTATGGTGCTGACCTATATCGCCGGTTTGTTCCCGTCACGTGTGGCAGCAAAGAAAGACCCCGTTGTAGCACTGAGAAGTGAATAAAAAACAAGGAGTGCGTACGCACTCCTTATTTTTTGCCCTTTTTGTTGATTCTGCCGTCGTATCGCTGATAGCCCATCGGCTCGTTAAGGCGGGGATCCACCTCTCTATGAGTCTTTTCGGGCGGAATCCCTTGTGCAATTTCGGGAAACTCGTTATCCGAATCGGCGGTGGGTTGAATATTGTAGGTGCCGTATTTATGCAGCATCCCAAATACATCCTCGGGCATTCCCGCCACATCCGCTATGGACATTTCTGTGGTTTTTAACTGTTCTCTTGATTTTTTTGCACTATCCTCCATACTATCACCAACAATAGTATATCCCACAAAAAAACTCCCTCTCGTTTTAACGAAAGGGAGTTTTTGGCATTTGAAAATTATTTTGCTTTGGTGGCAGCTTTGATGACAAACAAGGTTGCCAAGGTCAGCACAACACCGATAGGCAGAACGATGTACCAGCTCTGCACAAAACCTGCAATGATATAGCAAACGAAGGAAACCGCCGCTACGGTCAGTGCATACGGCAACTGGGTGGACACGTGGTTCACGTGTTCACACTGTGCACCTGCGGAAGACATAATGGTGGTATCCGAAATGGGTGAGCAATGGTCACCGCAAACCGAACCTGCCAGGCAGGCGGACATACCGATAATCATCAGCTCACTGCCTGCGGGGAATACCGACAGAACGATCGGAATGAGGATACCGAACGTACCCCAGGAAGTACCGGTTGCAAAAGAGATGCCGCACGCTACCAGGAAGATGATAGCCGGCAGGAAGCTGTGCAACGCACCTGCGTTAGCCAGCGCACCCTTTACAAACGCATCGGATTCCAACAGACCGGTCATGTTTTTGAGCGCGGTTGCCATAGTGAGAATGAGGATAGCAGGTACCATCGCGATGAAGCCCTTCGGCACGCAAGCCATCGCATCTTTGAAGGATACGAGACGGCGCGCAACCAAATAAATGACCGTCACAAGCAATACCAACACACCACCGAGCGGCAAACCAACGGTCGCATCGGTGTTGCCGAAGGAGCCGATAAAGTCGCCGTTATAATCGCCGCCGAAGAAGCCGCCGACGTAAACGAGCGCCAGAACAGACACGATAATCAACAAAACGATAGGCAGGATAAGGTCAACGACTTTGCCTTTGGGGTTGCCTTTTTCTGCTTCTTCACCGCCGGCAACAGTGCCGCCGAAGGTGAACAAATCACCGTTCAACGCATTGGCTTCATGTTTTTTCATCGGGCCGAAATCGAATTTCATTAAGGCAATAGCGATAATGAAAATGAAGGTCAATAAAGAATAGAAGTTATAAGGAATAGCTTTGCAGAACAGCGCGAGAGAGGAAATCTCTTCGCCGTTTGCGCCGATAACACCGCTGGTATACTCAGAGACCGCCGCCGCCCAGGAAGAAATGGGTGCGATCATACAAATCGGTGCTGCGGTAGCATCAATCAAGTATGCGAGTTTTGCACGGGATATCTTCTGTGCATCGGTAACAGGACGCATAACGCTACCAACAGTCAAGCAGTTGAAATAGTCGTCGATAAAGATAAGTACACCAAGCACGAAGGTGGCGAGCATAGCACCGACACGGCTCTTAATATGGGTCTGCGCCCAACGGCCGAACGCGGCAGAACCACCCGCTTTGTTGATAAGCGCTACCATCACGCCGAGCAGTACGAGGAACACGAAGATACCCGCAGTACCGGAAACAGCATCGATAAGACCGGCCTGTACAACGGAATCCACAGTGCCTACAACGTTAAAGTTGTTGTAGAACAAACCGCCCACGACAATACCCACGAACAGGGAACTGTACACCTCTTTGGTAATCAGCGCCAGCACGATAGCAACCAGCGGCGGTACCAAAGACCAGAAGGTGGAAATAAAGGGGTTGGTTTCAGCGGCGCCTTCGGTGGCAGCAAATACGGTTACCGTAAATACCACCAAGAGCAACACCGTGAAACCGAGGAGCAACCATTTTTTGTTTTGTTTCATCTTGGATTTCCCTCCGTTTCTTTTTTAAAAGAAAAAGGCCGCAGCAAAATGCTACGGCACAAAAACGTTGTTCTTGCCGATAGCACTCCACCTTGGTGACAGTATGCAGGATATTGTCCTGCATCCCAACATATTTCCGCCGGAAACCGAAAATACATTTCGGCGGCGTTTCCTTTCCCGAAAGTCGTTTTCCGCTTGCCCTGTCGGTACTCTTAAACGTCGCAACCTCTATCTTTTCTGTTCCCACTATACCATATATATACAGATTGTCAACATTTTTTTGCAAAATGCAGCATTTGCGGTTGCAAAGAGGGAAAAGGTGTGGTACAATCCGAAATTGAGAATAATTCTCAATTTGGAGGATTGGTTATGACCTACCGTACTGCACAAAAGCATACGCTCATCTCTTTTTTGCGAGAAAATGCTGACAAATCCTTTACCGTAGAGGAATTGACAGCGGCACTCGGCGACGAAAACGGGGTTGGAAAAAGCACCGTATACCGTTTGTTGCCCGCCCTGGTACAATCGGGGGAGGTCAAACGGTTTTACAAGGAAAACTCCCGCAAGGCCGTGTATCAAGCGGTGGGATGCCACCATTGCGATGAGCATTTGCACTTAAAATGCACCGACTGCGGCAAGCTGCTGCATCTGAACAACGATGCCTCCGCCGCCGTTTTACGCAATGTCTTAAGAGGCAGTCATTTTGCTGTAGACGAAAAACAAACCGTGTTGTTCGGCAGATGCGAGGGCTGTCGCAGAAAGGATCCTGTATGAAAAAAGTAGTAGCCGTCATTCTGGCTTTGTTGCTGTGTGCGGGTCTTGTCGGATGTGGCAATACCGACACAGGCGGCATAAAAATTGTGTGTTCCGCCTTTCCGCAATATGACTTTCTGCGGGAGATTACCAAAGACGCAGACGTGCAACTCACCCTTTTACTGCGTCCCGGGCAGGAAAGTCACGACTATGATCCCTCTTCCAAAGACATCGCCGCCATTCATGCAGCAAATATGTTCGTATACGTCGGCGGCGAGTCGGACAGTTGGATCGATAAGACATTAGAAACGGTGGACACCGAAAGCAAAAGTGTTTTGAAGCTGGTGGATATGGTAGAGCCGCATGCAGAGCACGAGGGACACGACCACGGGTACGATGAACACGTGTGGACCTCCCCTGTCAATGTCAAAACCATTGTGGAGGTGTTGTGCAACACCTTATGCGACACAGACCCGCAAAACAAAACGGTGTATCGCACAAATGCCGATGCCTACCTTGAAAAGCTCGCCCTTTTAGATACCGGCTTCCGTTCGGCAGCGGCAGCAGGGACAGGCAAAACCATCGTGGTTGCCGACCGTTTTCCGCTTCTCTATTTTTGTGAAGAGTACGGTCTTTCCTACCACGCCGCATTTGCAGGGTGTGCCGCCTCCACCGAGCCGTCCAGTGCGCAGGTAGCCACATTGATTGATACTGTGAAGGCGGAAAATATCCCTGTGGTTTTCAAAATGGAAATGTCCGCAGGCGGTGTTGCGCAAACCATTGCGGAAAGCACAGGTGCAAAGGTACGTACCTTTTACAGCTGTCACAATCTCTCGAAAACCGATTTTGAGGCAGGAGAAACCTATCTCTCGCTTATGTATAAAAATCTGGAAAGTATAAAGGAGGCACTCGGCTGATGCGTCTTATATTGTGCCACGACGTCGTGCTCGGCTATGAGGGCCGCACAGTAGTGGAAGGGCTCGGCATGGAGGTGCACGCAGGCGATTATCTGTGCATCGTTGGTGAAAACGGCTCGGGCAAAAGCACCTTTATGCGTGCTCTTTTAGGGTTGAAAAAGCCGATTGACGGCCATATTTGCTTTGAAAACGGACTGACACGCCGTCAAATCGGGTATATGCCGCAGCAAACGGCTGTTGCCGGCGATTTTCCCGCCACCGTCAAAGAGGTGGTACAATCGGGATTGCGCGGCAGTGTTTTTCGCCCGTTTTTTACCCGTGCGGAAAAGGAAAAGCTGGAGCGTGCGTTCCGTCTGCTCGAAATCGAAGATATTAAAGATGCCGCTTATAAAGCATTGTCCGGCGGTCAGCAGCAACGGGTGCTGCTCGCACGTGCCATGTGTGCCACCGACAAGCTTTTGTTGTTGGACGAGCCCGTTGCAGGTCTTGACCCTGCTATGACCGCTTCGCTATACGCAACCATCAAAAAGCTGCATCAAAGCGGTGTCACCATTGTGATGATTTCCCACGATATTCCCGCTGCGGTGAAATATGCCACCCACATTCTGCATCTGCGCCGCCGTCCCCTCTTTTTCGGTACCGCCGCCGATTATGCGGCAAGCGAAGCGGGTAAACGGTTTCTGGAAGGGGGCGATGCGGAATGAATATGTTTTTCTCGGAGCTGCTCGCCTTTTTTTCACTGCCGTTTGTGGGCAGAGCGTTACTTGTAGGCGGTCTTGTGGCTCTGTGTGCCGCCCTGCTCGGCGTCACACTCGTGCTCAAACGCTATTCGATGATTGGCGACGGCTTATCCCACGTTGGTTTTGCGGCAATGGCTGTTGCCGCAGCACTCAATGTGCTTGACCTGCAATTATTTATTGCCATTCCCGTTGTGATGCTTGCCGCATTCTTACTGCTGCGGCTCGGTACGGGGGCGGGGGTCAAGGGTGATGCGGCCATCGGTGTCATTGCCACCCTCTCTCTTGCTGTCGGCTATATTTTTCTGTACCGTGCAGGCACCAATGTGGATATTTCCGCCTATATGTTTGGCAATATGTTCACCATTCGGGACACCGATGCCTGGACTTCTGTCGGTATCTGCACAACGGTACTGCTCTTTTACTTGCTGTTTTATCACAAGCTGTTTGCGGTAACCTTCGATGAGACCTTCGCAAAGGCGGGCGGTATGCCTGTCACAGCATATAACACGGTCATCGCCGCCACCACCGCTGTCACGGTGGTGCTCGGTATGCGTATGATGGGTACACTGTTGATTACCGCCTTGGTGATTTTCCCCGCACTCACCGCCATGCGCATATGCAAGAGCTTCAAAAGCGTGGTTATCACCGCCGCTGTTGTATCTCTTACCTGCTTCTGTATCGGCACGGTTGCGGCACACTTCCTCAACTTCCCGGCAGGGTCTACCGTTGTGGTGGCAAACGGTATTGCGTTTGCGGCATTCTCCCTGATTGGTATGATACGTAACAAATAAAAAACACGGTGTGCAAAGCACACCGTGTTTTTTGACTTATCTGCCTACGGCAAGGGTAACGTCACCGTTTTCGTTGTAAATAACCGCATCATAATCACGGTTCAAAGCGTCAATATACGCAAAATAGTCCTCTTTACAGGTGAAGTACGGCTTGTAATTTGCTACCGACTCACGTGCTCGGGCGGCATCATTTTCAAGCAGACGCTTGAGTACTTCTACCTGCACTTTTGCGGAATCCACACAAGCAATCGGGTCACTAATGCGGTAATTGTTGCCGTGCTCTTTACCTTCCGCACCGCCGACATACGCATGCACGGTAGGCATCATACTGCCGATATCACCCATATCCGAGCAGCCCGCATTCCAGTAGTCCAGACTGCAATCCTTGGTTTCCAGTACCTCGTCCATGGCTTCCTCAAACGCCTTCATTATCACAGGATCGGTCAGGCGAGGCCAGGAGCCGGGGGTGTCGGTGATATGTACTTTCGCACCGATAGATGCAGCAGCAGCAGCTATCGCACGGTCGATTTTTTTGTTGGCCTCCACCGCCGCAGGCATATTCGCACCACGCACGTAGCTTTCCAGTTTCACCTTGTTGGGAATAACGTTCACGGAGGTGCCGCCCTCGGTGATAATGGGGTGCACACGAATATGGTTTTTATCCTCAAAGGTTTCACGAAGCGCATTGATCGCCTGCAATGCGGTGGTTGCCGCATACAGTGCGTTCACACCCTGATGCGGCAAGCCGCCTGCGTGTGCCGCTACACCCTCAAAGGTCACCGTTTTAGCCAACAGACCGTTAGAGCCGCCGTTCATATAGCCGCTATGTAACGGTGCTACCTGTGCGTGCACCATAAAAGCAAGATCCACACCGTCGAGATATCCACGACGTACAAATTCGATTTTACCGCTGCGGTAACCGACAATACCGTCCGCACGGAGCTTTAATCGAAAATCTAACTCAATGCCTTCTTCGGCAGGTACCGCAATCAAACGTACCTTACCCGACAAACCGTCAAGAGCGCCCTCTTCCTTCAGTGCCGCTGCGACACCAACCAACGCCGCTACCTGCAGCACGTGTCCGCACGCATGCACCGCACCCGTTTCCTTATCGCAATCGGGATGATCAGGGATAATCAGACCGTCCATTTCACCGAAAATGGCGACGGTCGGACCGGGACGCCCGGTGTCAATATCTGCGTAAAAGCCGGGGATATTGCCTGCTTCTACCACCGTATAGCCCAATTCTTCAAACTGTGTTTTAAGATACGCATGCGTTTTCCATTCACGGTATCCCGTTTCGGGGTTTTCCCAAATGTACTGAAACGTATCGATAATGCGTTTCTCGTGTTTTTCAACATACTGCCACAAAAAAAGCACCGCCTTTCATAAAAGTATACTACAGCGTGCTGAAAAATACAACAAAAAAAGACGTGCTTTGCACGTCTTTTTTACGGCGGATGCCGTTAATTAAACCTCGCTGAAAATAACCGTTACGTCGGGGTGCAGCTGCAGAATGGAAGCAGGAACCTGCGGGTCGATGGGGCCGAAGAATGCTTTTTCAAGAATATCCTTTTTAGCGGCGCCGTTAGCAACCATCAGGATTTTCTTCGCCTGCATAATGGACAGCATACCCATAGTGATAGCGGTTTTCGGCACTTCGTCTTCATTTGCGAAGAAACGTGCATTGGCTTTGATGGTGGATTCGTCAAGCACTACTTCATGCGTTGCAGCGGTGAAAAATGCGTCGGGCTCGTTAAAGCCGATGTGACCATCTACACCGATGCCCAGCAGCTGCAGGTCGATACCGCCGAAGCCCTTGATCATCTCGTCGTATGCTTCGCCTTCCGCTTTGAGATCAGCGGCACAGCCGTTGGGAACGTAGGTGTTCGCCATGTTGATGTTGATGTGGTTAAAGAGGTTATCGTTCATAAAGTAACGATAGCTCTGGTCATTGGAAACGTCCAGACCTACATATTCGTCAAGGTTAACGGTGGTGACATTGGTAAAGTCGATTTTACCTGCTTTGTTGTCGGCAGCCAGACGCTGATAGGTGCCAACGGGGGAAGAGCCGGTCGCAAGACCGAGCACGCAGTTGGGTTTCATGATAACCTGTGCGGCAATGATGTCCGCAGCTTTGTTGCTGAGTTCTTCGTAGGTTTTTACAGTGATAAATTTCATTATCTGTTTTCCTCCCTTAATACGATGTTGTTTTGTGCTTTTATAATACAGTTTGCGGGGTATACGCCACGCAACGCTGTTAACGGATATACAGAGGTGCCTTTGCCGATCACGGTGCCGGGATTGATAACACAGCCGCAACCGACGTCTGCACCGTCAGCCAGAATACCGCCGATTTTACGCAGACCCGTTTCAATGGGCTGCTCGCCGTGGATTACCACCGCTTTGCCGTCGGATTTCAGGTTAGAGCAAATGGAACCTGCACCCATGTGTGCTTTGTTGCCGAGTACCGAATCGCCTACATAATTGTAATGCGGCACCTGTACTTTATCCAGCAAAACACAGTTTTTAAACTCACTCGAGTTGCCCAATACACAGCCACTGCCGGTGATCACACTGCCACGGATGTATGCACCCGGGCGGATTTCGGTGCCGTGACCGATAATGGCGGGGGCTTCAATGGTCACAAAATCAGCAATTTTGACGTCCTTGCCAACCCACACACCGGGTTTTAATTCGGTGAAATCGGGCAAGCCCTTTTCAATAAGTGCCAGAATATACTCTTTGATTTTCGGGAGCATTTCCCACGGATACTCCGCTCCGTCAAACAAATCCTTCAAATACGGCACGTTGCATTCGTAAAGATCTGCGGTTTTTACAAGCTTAGTCACACGTATGGCCCCTTTCTTTTATCACCTTAGCAATTCTGTCAGCATACTGCTCGCAGAGCTGCTTTGTTTCACTTTCAATCATAATGCGGACAACAGATTCGGTGCCGCTTTGCCGCAGCAGCGCTCTGCCGTTACCGTCAATCAGTGTCCTCACCGCTTCCAGTTCTTTTTGCACCGCACTGTCTGCCGCCACCGCCGCTTTATCTTTTACACGGACATTGACGGTGTGCTGTGGGTACAGCATCAGCGGCTCTACCATTTTGCCGAGTGTGGTTTTGCGGTCACACATCTCCTCTACTATCATAATAGCAGACAAAAGACCGTCACCGGTTGTGGCATACTTCTTTAAAATAATATGCCCCGTTTGCTCGCCGCCTAAACTGAAGTCGTTATTTTGCATCGCTTCATACACAAAACGGTCACCAACGGTGGTTTGTTCACATTCAATACCGATTTTCTTGAGCGAGGCAAAAAAGCCACTGTTGGACATCACGGTAGCTACCACCGTGTTACCGTTTAACATACCACGGGATTGCAACCGCTTAGCAAGCACGTACAAAATCGCATCGCCGTCTACCACGTTGCCGTTTTCATCCACAGCGATGCAACGGTCCGCATCACCGTCAAAGGCAAAGCCGACATCCAGATGCTGCTCCTTGACAAGCTCACACAGCTTTTCCATGTGGGTGGAGCCGCAGCCGTTGTTGACATTCAAGCCATCCGGCTCTACACCGAGCAGCACCGTCTGTGCACCCAATGCGTTAAACACCGCTTTGGCAATGGCCCACGAAGCACCGTTAGCACAATCCAGACCGATACGCAGATGTTTATAGGAATTGGAGGCAAGAGAAATCAGATACCCTACGTAACGGTTTCTGCCGGAAATATAGTCCACGATACAACCGATACGTTCTTTGTGTGCTAACGGTAAATCCTTGCCCTGCACGCCGAGTGCCCACAAATCACCGTCGATATACGCTTCAATCAGTGCGGTGGTTTCGTCGTCTAACTTTTCACCGTATTTGTTAATGACTTTAATGCCGTTATCATAAAACGGATTATGCGATGCCGTAATCATAATACCGCAGTCAAATGCATCCTGACGGGTGACGTAGGACACACTCGGGGTGGTGGTTACGTGCAGCATATAGGCATCTGCACCCGATGCAGTAATACCTGCTACAATGGAATACTCAAGCATATAGCTGGAGCGACGTGTATCCTTACCCACCACAATGCGTGGGCGATACCCTGCCTTTTCACAGCCCGACAGCTTTGACGCATAGTACCAGCCGAGGAATCTGCCCACCTTATACGCTTGCATAGAGGTGAGATTCACATTCGCTTCACCACGGAAGCCGTCGGTACCGAAATATTTGTTTTTCACGGGTGTGCCTGCCGGCACACGATTGATACTGATTTCATCATACAACAGATCGTCTGTCGAAATGTGGAACAGCTCGCAAAGCAGCAAAATCTTATCAATCTGGGGTTGTGCACGGTCCATTTCCCACTTAGAAACCGATTGACGGGAAACAGACAACTTGTCCGCCAAATCCTCCTGCGACATACCTGCCGCACTGCGCAAGTGGGTTATTTTTTCGCCAAGTGTCATAAATACCCTCCGAAAAAAGAAGTATGACTACCCTATTTAGCATCATACTATAAATATATCCATAAAACAAGTAACAAAACATTGAATTTTTTCGCAACTTTTAGTTGCGTTTTTCATTAAAATACACAAAAACGACCGTTTTCGCAGATTTTTTATCTTTTTTGTGTATGTTTTTGTTTACAAGTTGCGTTTGTAATTGCGTCGTTTTACAAAATATGTTATACTGAATATGCATTGTAAAGCATTTTGCAAATATACTACCCTTGGGAGGGATACGTGTATGAAAATAACCTTTATCGGTGCTGCACACGAGGTGACGGGCAGCTGTACCCTGTTGACAGTAGGCGACACCAACTATCTGGTAGACTGCGGCATGGAGCAAGGGCGGGACATTTTTGAGAACGTGCCGTTACCGGTGGCGGCAAACACCATTGAAGCGGTGTTTCTGACCCACGCACACGTCGACCATTCGGGTATGCTGCCACGTCTGTACAAGGACGGCTTTCAGGGTAAGATTTATACCACCGATGTCACGGGTGACCTTTGTGAGATTATGCTGCGTGATTCCGCACATATTCAGGAAGCAGAGGTAGAATGGAAAAACCGCAAAGCCCTTCGCCACGGCGGCGAGCTGATAGAGCCCGTATACACGGTAGCGGATGCGGAAGGCACCTTACGTCTGTTTCACCGCTGTCGGTACGGACAGAGCTATCAGATTGCGGAAAACGTCCGTGTGCGGTTTACCGACATCGGACATCTGCTCGGCTCCGCTGCCGTAGAATTATGGCTGACCGAGCAGGGAAAAACCAAAAAAATCGTATTCAGCGGTGATGTCGGCAACCTCAATCAGCCGTTGATTAACGACCCGAAAACCGTACAAGAAGCGGATTATCTTGTTTTGGAATCCACCTACGGCAACCGCCTGCACGACCGTCGTCCCCACGGAGATACCGTTGCAGAGCTGGCAGAATATATTTCTCGCACCTTTGACCGGGGTGGCTCGCTCATCATTCCTTCCTTTGCGGTAGGGCGTACACAGGAGCTGTTATATGCTATCCGTCAATGCAAGGTACGTGGTCTTTTAGACAAGTACGGCAATTTCCCCGTGTACGTAGACAGCCCCTTGGCGGTGGAAGCGACCCAGATTTTCCTGCAATGTGACCCTGTTTGTTTTGATGAGGATACCACCGCACTGCTTAGTGCAGGCATCAATCCTATCTGGTTTGACGGTGTCACCCTGTCGGTGGACAGCGACCAATCCAAAGCCATAAACTTTGACGACCGTTCGAAAGTGATTATTTCCGCAAGCGGCATGTGCGAGGCAGGCCGTATCCGCCACCATCTGAAGCATAATTTATGGAAGCCCGAAAACAGCGTGCTGTTTGTGGGGTATCAGGCGGAAAACTCGCTTGGCAGAAAGCTGCAGGACGGTGCAGGGGTGGTACGGCTTTTCGGTGAGGATGTGCGGGTTTGTGCGGAAATCCTTACCTTACACGGCACCAGCGGTCACGCTGACCAAAAGGGATTGCTCGATTGGGTGGCGGCATTTACCCAAAAGCCGCACACCGTTTTTGTGAACCACGGTGACGAGGATGCCGCCGAAACGTTAAAAGCTTTGCTGACAGAACAGTTTGGCGTCACCGCTTTCGCACCGTATTCGGGCAGCAGCTATGACCTGTTATCCGGGCAGCCGCTTAACGAGGTGACCGGCATCCGTATAGAAAAAACCACGCCTGCCGGTGAACGCAGCAACCGTCTTTACAGCGCCTTGGTGCAGGCGGCGGAAAAGCTGCTCAGTATTGCGAAAAAGTGCCGTGGTATGTCTAATAAGGATCTGACGGCATTTACCGAACAGATTAAAAACTTGTGTAAAAAATGGGAGTAAGCTATGGAAATTGCAGTGTTAACAGGTGCCTCCGCAGGACTCGGCAAGGCGTTTTTTGACGCATACCTGCAAAACGGCCCCAAGGTAGATGAAATCTGGCTGATTGCCCGTCGCCGTGAACGGTTGGAAGCACTCGCCGCCTCCACCACGCAAAAGGTACGGGTGTTGGCATTAGACCTCGTACAGCAGGAAAGCATCACCGCTTTGCGAGAGCTTCTCACCACCGAGCAGCCGCAGGTAAAAGCCCTTATCAACAATGCGGGCTTCGGTAAAATGGGATATGTGTATGACCTGTCTCCCGAGGAGCAGGGCGGCATGGTAGACCTCAATTGCCGTGCCCTTACCGCATTGTCTGCTCTCTTTGCACCCTATATGCAAAGAGGCGGTTACATACTGAATGTTTGCTCTATCGCATCCTTTGTGCCCAATCCGCGTATGACGGTGTATTCCTCCACCAAAGCATACGTCATGAGCTTTTCGAGAGGACTGCGTGAAGAGCTGAAGCCCAAAGGGGTCAACGTGTTGGCACTGTGTCCCGGCCCGATGTCTACCGAGTTTTTACCCATTGCAGGCATTGGCGCAGGCGATTCCAAGACCTTTGACACCCTCCCCTATGCCGACCCTGCAAAGGTGGCAAAAGCGGCGCTGAAGCACGCCTCTAAGGGTCACGCGGTATACACCCCGAAGGTGCTGTTTAAGGTGTACCGTATTTTAGCAAGAATTGTGCCACACAGATGGCTGATGAAAGTGAGCAAGGTGTAAAAAATGCGTATTAAAGAAAAAGTCAACATGAACAGAGAGCAGTTGATGGAAAATGGTCCGATTATCATCGGTGTTTTGGGGGACAGTGTGTCCCACGGCTCGATTTCGGGCGGCAAAATGGCACACGATACCGTCTATCACAACCGCCTTTGCCAAAAGATTTTAGCGGTGCGAGATTACGTGCCGGTCACGGTGATCAATTCGGGCGTAGGCGGCACCTGTGCGGATGATGCTATCCCTCGCTTGCATCAATTGCTGGCACACAAGCCCGACTTAATGATTGTGTGCTTCGGTCTTAACGACGTCAACAGGGATTTAGACGTGTTCTTGCCCGCTCTTAAAACCATTTTTGAGGAAAGTGTTGCCGCAGGAGCGGAAACCATCTTTATGACCCCCAATATGCTCAACACCTACGTGTCCGACGAGGTGGCGGAGGGCTTGAAGGAGTATGCCGCCATTACTGCAGAGATACAAAACAGCGGGAAAATGGATATGTATATGCAAAAGGCGTGCGAGACGGCAAGAGCGTGCGGTGCTAAGGTATGCGATTGCTACGGCTTGTGGAAAAAGCTGGCAGAAACGGAAGATACCACTATGATGCTTGCCAATCGCATTAACCACCCCACACAAGAAATGCACGAGCTGTTTGCAGATGCGTTGTTTAAGTGTATTTTTGATGAAGATGTTGAGGTTACCGAAAACGACGACGGTGTGTATAAAGGATAAAAAAACACCCCCTGCGGTTTGGACTGTATCCCATTGAATAGACAAAGAAAAAAGCACCCTGTTGTAGAATATCTTTAAATTAGGCGGCTTTGCTCCGTATTTCATACGGAGTAAGGCCGTCTTTTAAGTTGATACGTTCATAGTTGTAGAATTGTACGTATTCTGCTACTGCTTGTTCCACGGCTGCTTTGTTGGCAAATTTCATGCGGTACAGACACTCTGTTTTTAATGTTCCAAAGAAATTTTCCATCGCAGCATTGTCGTATGGACATCCGGGACTGGACATTGACGGTTGAATGTGGTATTCTTGCATTAGGTCAAAATATGCTTTGGATGTGTATTGAGACCCTTGGTCACTGTGGAGTGCGAGTCCATTAGTGACCATTTCTTTTTGTTTAGCATCTCGTATGGTATCTGTTACCAACGATGCCGTCATGTCTGTTCCGATGCGGTAAGCTAATACCATCTTTCCGCACAGATCAATCACGGCACACATATAGACCATTCCGTGAGCTGTTGGGATATAGGTAATATCCGTTGCCCAAAATCGATTCGGTACTGTTTGGTCAAATTCACGTTTCAGTTCATTTGAATACTTGTGAAGTGCCCTTTGAAATCGCATATACGGTCTGCGACGACGAACTTGCGACAACAAATCATATTTTCGCATAATGCGTAAAATCGCCTTTAAATTCACATTTTTCTGATGCTTTCGTTTGAGCCAACGACGGATCCGACGACAACCGTAGGTTTGTTTACTCTTTGATTGGATATCCATAATCAGATCCAGCAACCACTGGTCTTTGTTCGGTTGTTCTTGCCGATTGCGCCAAGCGTAATATCCACTTCGAGAAACCTCAAACAGTTTGCACATTGCACAAATACTATACTTTTCTCTGAACCGTTCGATCACTCGGTACTTCAGCTTCACCTCCTTCCAACTTCTGACAGAAAATTTTGCAGTAATTCTACTTGCATCCGTAATTGAACTAATTCATTGTTTTTCCGTATTTCTTCTGTTCCTTCCATTTTGCGAGGTCGACCTTTTGGGCGCGGAATATATCCGCTTTCGATTAATCGTTGCTTTCTTCGTTGGCGTGTTGCGAGCTGTTTTACCTGTTCTTTGGTTAAACCAAAATGTTCACCAATCTCTCGGTTGGTTTCTCCGGCTGCTTTTCGGCGGAACACTTCTTCTGCTAAACCTTCTACTTTAATATAACTTCTGGACATGATTTAACCCCCTGTCTTAGTTTTAATTCTACAACAGGGGGTCTTTTCTTTCAATGTCCGTTTTTCGGGGTATAGTCCAGTTTACCGCAGGGGGTGTTTTTTTCTTATTTACCAAACAAGGTGTTGGCTTCAGCGGTCAATGCTGCCGCCAGTTGTTCCGCAGCACCCAAATCGGTGCCTACAGCGGTAATATACGCTTTTACCTTCGGCTCGGTGCCGGACGGGCGGAAAATCACCTTTGCGTTATCCTCCAGCGAGAAGGCAACCACGTTGGATTTCGGCAGGGTCAGCACGGTGCGTTCCCCTGTCACCAAATCCTCCGAATAGGATTCACGGTAATCCGCTACACCGATAACCTTTTTGCCTGCGAGGGCAGCAGGGCGATTGGTGCGTAAACCTTCCATAAGGTCTGCCATAATCTTCATGCCTGCCGCACCTTCAAACTCGGCGTTCACCAAAGTATGTACGTAATAGCCGTGCTCCTTGCACAGACCGTCATATACGTCAAGAAGGGTCTTGCCCTGCTTCTTGTAGTATGCCGCCATTTCGCAAATCAGCATCGATGCGACAACCGCATCCTTATCCCGCACATAAGAGCCGGCAAGGTAACCGTAGCTTTCTTCAAAGCCGAGAACAAAACGCTCGGGGTGACCTTCCTGTTCAAGCAGACCGACCTGTTCACCGATATATTTGAAGCCGGTCAACAAATCACGCAGCTCACAACCGTATTTTTTGGCGATTTGTGCCGCCAGGGCGGTGGTAACAATGGTTTTCACCACGACGGGATCCTTCGGGAGTGTGCCGTTTGCGGTTTTGCAGGACAAAATATATTCGAGCAACAAACAACCGACAGCGTTGCCGCTCATCAAGGTATATTCGTCGCCGTCAGCCACCGCAATGCCCACACGGTCGGCATCCGGGTCGGTAGCAAGCAAAATATCAGGTTTTTCGGCCTTCGCCAGCTCCAGTGCACAGCGGAATGCTTCACGGATTTCGGGGTTCGGGTAGGGAGCGGTGGGGAAATTGCCGTCGGGCAATTCCTGCTCTTTTACAATCACCAGATCCTGAATACCGATACGTGCCAGAACCTCACGCACAGGAATGTTACCTGCACCGTTCAAGGGGGTGTACACCACTTTGAGAGCAGTTTCACTGCAAATGCCGGGATTGACCTGCTGTTGTAACACGTTCTCCATATATTTTTCGACAACTTCAGGTGCAATTTCCACAATCAGACCCTTTTCTACACCTTCCGCATACGGCATTGCTTTCACTCTGTCAAAGAAATCCAGTTCACGGATACACGCAGTCACCGCATCCGCATCCGCATCGGTCATCTGACAGCCGTCGGGGCCGTAGCATTTATAGCCGTTGTACTTGGCAGGGTTATGGCTTGCGGTCACCATAATACCTGCCTGGCAAGCCAATTCACGCACCGCAAAAGACAGCACCGGCACGGGCTCCAGTTGCGGATAAATGTATGCACGCACGCCGTTTGCCGCCAGGGTTGCCGCCGCCGCTTGTGCAAATACGTCGGATTTGATACGGGAGTCGTACGAGATAGCTACCGCAGGGGCTTTATACTTCCCGTTCAGATAGTCTGCCAGACCCTGCGTCGCTTTACGCACCGTGTACACGTTCATACGGTTGGTGCCTGCACCGATGACACCACGCAAGCCCGCCGTACCGAAATCAAGCTCTTTATAAAAACGTTCATATATTTCTTCTTCATTCTGTGCCACCGCTGCCAATTCTACCTGCAAATCAGGGTCCTCGGTCGCACGAGAAAGCCATTCGTTATACAATTTTTTGCTATTTTCCATACATTATACCACCTTTCTTTTCTCTCTCATTATACTGCAAACAAACCAATTTGTAAAGAATAAACGATGTCGAAAACTGTAAAAAACTCATATATACACTTTTTAATATAAGAAACTGTTGATTATTTTCCTTGAAAGTGTTATACTACAAGGTAGGTTAGTATGTTTTAGAAGGATGGGAGAGCTGTGAAACGTTTTTTGGCGGGTTTGCTCGTGCTGGTACTGCTGTTCGGCGTATGTGCGTGCCGCAAAAACGAAGGCACTCTTTCTTCCCCTTCCGAAAATCCCAACATTGCACAGGGTGCTGACCACTTTACCGTGGCATACAACCGTGAGGACACCTTAAATCCGTTTGCTGTAAAAACCGAACGCAATTTGCAGCTTGCGAATCTTCTATACGAAACGCCCGTTGTCATAGACGGCAGCTTTTTGCCGCAAAACGGGTTGTTGGAAATCCAGACGCCCGACGCCTCCCACGTAGTAGGTACGGTGCGTAAAGGTGCACGGTTTTCCGACGGCTCCGCAGTGACGGCAGAGGACGTGCGTTTTTCTTTTGAACAGGCGAAAAACAGCAGTAACTACTCGACACTGCTTGCTCGTTTTACGACGGTGACGGTAAACGGAAACACATTGACCTTCACTCTGCGTACAGCAGACAGCTACGCTGCCGCCAATTTGATTTTCCCCGTTATCAAACGGTCCACCGTTACTGATGAGGCGGGCAAAGCCCCCCTCGGCAGCGGTCCGTATGTTTACGATGCGGAAAAGGCGATACTGACCGCCAACCCGTATCGCAACGGCACCCCTACCATTGCCACCATCGGATTAAAGCATCTGGTTAATGAAACCGAGGTGCTGCAATCACTCGAAAACGGCAGTGTCAGCTATATGTACACCGATTTAAGCGGTGAGATTCCGCGTACCTTGGCGAAAACCGCCGCTGTGGATTTGGCACGGCTGACCTTTCTCGGTGTCAACAGTATGCGGTCGCTGACCGCTGACCCCACCTTCCGCAAAGCATTATCTGCGGCGGTAAACCGCACTGCGATTGCCGCCAATTCCTATACAGGCAGGGCATTGCCTGCCACGTCGCCGTTTCACCCGAAATGGCCGACAGCCACAGAGGCATCCATCGCCTCTTCCGGTGACAACGCCGTGCTTGCAAAACAATTGCTCGCCGAGGTGCTGAAAAAACCGATTACCACCACAGCGGCCACCACCGGTGCGACTGTCACCGCAACCACTGCTGCTACGACGGCCACCACCGCACCCGCAGGCGGCCCAACGGCTTTGCGACCGTTTTCGCTTGTGTACGTTGCAGGTAACACCTGCCGCACCTCCGCTGTCAAGATGCTCACGTCCGCTTTTGCGGATATCGGTATAACGGTAACCCCCGTTCCCCTTGCGTATGCCGATTATCTTGCACGCTTACAAAGCGGTGATTACGATTTGTATCTCGGTGAGATACAGTTATCCCCCTCCATGTCCTTAGACGTCTTTTTCGGCGGTGCCGCCTCCTACGGCATCTATGCACCGAAAACCGCTGCCGCCTATTCTGCGTTTGTGCGTGCGGAAGGCGAATTACACGCCTTTACCACCGCCTTCCAAGAAGAAATGCCGTTCATCCCTTTATGTTGGCGGCAGGGCTTAGCGGCATATACCCAAGCGTTTTCTTCTGTAACGCCGTTAGCGTTTCATCCGTATAACGGTATCTCGGAATGGAAATAAAATGAATAAGTATATTATGAGAAAGGTGTGCTGTCTCTATGATCCGTATTGAAAATCAACTCGGCACCATCGAAATCTCCCAGGAGTATTTCAGTTATCTTATCGGTAATGCTGTTACCGGCTGCTACGGTGTCACCGGCATGGTAAGAAGCGGCGCCCGTCAGGGTATCCGTTCGTTACTTACCCGCCGCGCTCATACCGATGACGGTGTGCGTGTACGCAGTGAGGGCAACAAATTGGTGGTCGACCTGCACATTGCCGTTATCCACGGTATGAATATCTCTGCTATCGCAAAAAGCATCGTAAACAAGGTGCGTTTTACCGTTGAAGAAGCTACGGGCCTCACCGTGAAAAAGGTCAACGTATACGTTGACAGCATGAAGGCCGAATAAACCCGTGCAAAAGGAGTGTAACCAATGATACAAGGACAAGTTTTGCGCGATGCCATTATTTCCGGCTCCAACCGTTTGTCTTCCGTAAAGGAAGCGGTTGATGCGCTCAATGTTTTCCCCGTACCCGACGGCGATACCGGTACCAATATGTCTATGACCATCGCAGCCGGCGCCAGAGAGCTCGCTCGTCTGCAGGACACCGTTGCGGTAAGCAAGGTGGCAGACACCGCCGCTTCCGCACTGCTGCGTGGTGCACGCGGCAACTCCGGCGTTATTCTCTCTCTGTTGTTCCGTGGCTTCTCTAAAGGCCTCAAAGGCAAAGAAGAAGCCGGCGGTGCCGACCTTGCGGATGCACTGACCTTAGGTGTGGAGGCCGCATACAAAGCGGTTATGAAGCCCACCGAGGGTACCATTCTGACCGTTGCACGTGAGGCGGCGGCAAAGGGTGTTGCATTTGCAAAGGAAAATGATGATGCCGTTGCTGTATGGGAAGTGATCTGTGAAGAAGCAGAGGCATCCCTCGAACGCACCCCCGAATTGCTCCCTGCACTCAAAAAAGCAGGGGTTGTGGACGCAGGCGGTAAAGGTTTCTGTGTCATTATCGAAGAAATGCTGTCTGTGTTCAAGGGCGGCGAGATTTTCAAGGGCGAAGGAGCCATTACGGCTGCTCCCGCACCCCAAAAGGATGCCGCAATCAGTGCGGCAGGTGCTTTCGAAGGCGAAATCACCTTTGGGTATTGTACCGAGTTCATCGTACTGAGAGAGAAGGGGAACACCCGTGACCCGTTGTCTCTGCGTGCGTATCTCGAATCCATCGGCGACTGTGTCGTTGTGGTGGATGACGAAGATATCATCAAGGTACACGTACACACCAACGATCCCGGCAAAGCACTGCAGGAGGGTCTGAAGTTCGGTCAGTTTGAAACCGTTAAGGTGGAAAATATGCGTCTCCAGCACGAAAATGCCGGTTGGGTCGGTGAAACCCAAGGCGAGCAGGTGCCGCAGTTTGAACGTGCCGAGCCCGAAAACCCCTACGGCTTTGTAGCGGTAGCGGCAGGTGACGGTCTGGATTCCCTGTTCCGTGACCTTGGCTGTGACCAGGTGGTATCCGGCGGTCAGACCATGAACCCGTCCACCGACGACATCTTGCAGGCGATTGAAGCCACCCCCGCAAAGCTGGTGTACGTGTTGCCCAACAACAAAAACATCATTTTGGCGGCGGAGCAGGCAGTACCGCTTGCAGACAGAGAAGTGCGTGTGTTGCCCACCCGTACCATTCCGCAGGGTATTTCCTCCATGCTCGCATTCGATCCCGAAGCATCTGCAGATGACAATATTATCGCCATGCGTGGTGCGTATGAAGCAGTATCCAGCGGCTCGCTCACCTTTGCCGCACGTGACAGCGATTTCGAAGGTCACGATATCCATGAAGGCGACATTCTCGCTATGGATAACGGCAAATTGGTGTTTGTGGACGACAGCGTAGCGCATGCGGCGGTGAAGCTCACCAAAAATATGCTCACCTCCCGTAAATTGGCAGGCAAAGACACCAGCTTCATCACCGTGATTTACGGTGCTGACGTTACCGAAGAGGACGCTACCGCTGTGTGTGCCGCTATTCAGGAAAAGGTCGGCAGCAAGATTGAGGTTACCCTCATTCCCGGCGGTCAGCCCGTATATTACTACTTCCTGTCCCTCGAATAAACAAAGCTTAAAGCGGAACAACCTTTCGGTTGTTCCGCCTTTTTGAAAGGAATTATAGAATGAACATATTATGCGTAGGTGACGTGGTCGGCTCTGCCGGCTGTCAGCATCTGGCGGCTGTTTTACCTGCTGTCCGTCGCCGTTACAACGTAGACGTGTGTATTGTCAACGGAGAAAATGCCGCAGACGGTAACGGCACTACGCCACGGGCGGCAGAAGCGCTGTTTGCGGCAGGTGCGGATGTCATTACGGGTGGCAACCATACCTTTCGCCGTCCAGAATATGCGGACACACTGGATACCAACCCCATGACCCTGCGTCCTGCTAATTTCCCGGGCAATCCTGCAGGTTGCGGCATCGCAGTAGTGGACAAGGGCAGATTTTCAGTGACAGTCATTAACCTGCTCGGTCAGGTGTATATGGATGCGGTGGATAACCCGTTTTTCAAATTGGATACGCTGTTGGAAACAGCGGGCAACCCGAAATTCTGTATTGTGGATTTCCACGCAGAAGCTACCGCCGAGAAAAAGGCACTCGGCTTTTACGCAGACGGTCGGATATCCGCTATGTTTGGTACCCACACCCACGTGCAAACCGCCGATGAGCAGATTTTGCCCAAGGGTACGGGCTTTATCACCGATGTCGGTATGACAGGTCCTTCTCTGTCGGTGCTGGGTGTCAAGCCCGAACAATCCATTGCCCGTATCCGCAACAAAATGCCTGCACGGTTTTCCACGGCAGACGGCCCTTGTCAGATGGATGCCATTTTATTCATCCTGGACGACGCCACCGGCAAAACGGTTGCCGTACAAAGAATAAAGGAGTAATACTATGCGTGACGATATTACCAGCATTCCGATAAGTGAAGTATTTGAGCCCAAGGACGGCTGTCCCTTATGCCGTATGAATGAAATGCTCACCGAGCGTATCGCCGTATATATTACGGGTGCAGCTATGATGGAACCCGACATACGTCAGGAAACCAACCGTCTGGGGTTTTGTAACAGCCATTACCGCCGTTTGCTCAAACAGCAAAAACGTCTGCCGCTCGCTTTGATGATGGAAAGCCACCTGGCAGAGGTACAAAAAACCGCTTTTCAAAAGGGACTTGGCGGCAAGGTAAAAAAACCGAAAGAAAAGCAGGCAGACACCTGCTTTATGTGCGACAATATCAATCGGAATATGGGACATCTGGTGTCCAATGTGGTGCGTTTATGGGAAAAGGAAGAGGATTTCCGTAAGCTGTACGCAGAACAACCCTTTTTCTGTCTGCCGCACTGTCGGGCTCTCACCGAAACGGCTTGGGAGCTGCCTAAAAAGCTGCAGAGCGATTTTATTCGTGTGACTGCGGAGCGTGCTGAGCAGTATTTACAGGAATTGACGGGTGATGTTTCGCATTTTTGCAAAATGTTTGATTACCGCAACAGCGGTGGTAACAAGGACTGGGGCAATTCCAAGGATTCCATTGAACGTGCCATTCACTTCTTGACAGGTAAAGGAACCGAATAACAAAAAGAGATGGGTGCTTTGTAAAGCACCCATCTCTTTTTATATGTATTTTTCTAATATATACTGTGCGATATGTTCCGTGTTCGCACAAATCACGGCATCTGCCGCCGCTTTTAAGTCCCCGCAGGCATTTGCGGTAGCCAATCCAAGCCCTGCCGCCTGTATCATTGACATATCGTTGCCGCTATCCCCCACCGCAATGGTCTGCGTTATGGGTGTATCGGTCATTT
>JAZNXY010000036.1:0-10042 GCA_045594105.1 Acutalibacteraceae bacterium
GCGGGTTGTCGGCAAACATATCCACGTTTGCCTGTTTGCCTGTAGACAGGTCATCCAAAGCGCGTACGGTATATCCCATATTCAATATCGCTTCGCACAGGTTGGAGCCGATAAAACCGGCGGCACCCGTCACCAAAAAAACGCTGTTTTCAGGAAATTTCAAGTGTTTGTAACCCATAAATCAAACCTTCTTAATGCTTAAATAATGTACGGTATTTGAAATACAAATTTTCCAGAATGATGCGTCTGGAGCGGAAGTAGTTGTTCATGATGTGAATATTCGCATCGTAAATTGTTGTGTTGGCAGTTTTGATGATATCATTGTGCGCCGTATCGTTCTTTCTTTTCTCGCGGTCCAATGTCAGCATCAATTCCACAAGTTTTCTGTTATTGAACGGGAAGGTAATTCTATGGCAAATATCAAGAGATTGGGTCACCATCATACCCCAACTGCTCATGCGCACTTCCCAATAATACATATCCGTGTGTTCATAATTAAACTTCGGTTCGGCCAGGTCGAATTTTTTCATATATTCAGCATAGATTTTGTCGGATTTTCGTAATAACAGCGGCGTGGCAAAATATCTTGTCTGGAAAATGCTAAAGTGCCGCGCTGTCAACTTTGCGGGGAATTTCGCGCCGTATTTGCGTTCAAAAAACACACGCACAATTTCCGAAATCCAAGACTTTATCTCCGTCTCGAAATAATCCCAACGATACATACAGATATGCTTTCTGATTTCGCTGTCCTTTAATCCTCTCACATACCCATAGGAATGTACAATGATGGCTTTCAAGTCGTCAAAATCCTCAATCTCGCTGTTTTCAGCGGGAATGGGATAGATATCGTGTTTTACGCCGATTTTGTCACAAATGACGCGCGCAGCGTTGGAATCGGTTATTTCCGTATCTTTTGACTGGAAACTGAAAAACTGTAAACCGTCATACAAGCCGTTAGCACACGCTAAAGTGGTTTTACTGTCCGTACCGCCCGACAAAGAAATTGCACAATTCGCCCATTTCTTTTTCGCAAGTTCGATGTTTTTATGTAAAATCGTATACGCCTGTTGAATGCCTTCGCGGTACGCCGCGTCGCCTTCCCGTTTTTCGAGCGCTCTCGTAGGATAGAAACGGGTGACCGTAAACTGCTTCTTTTCATCGCAGGTCAAATAGACGTTGGCACCTATTCTTTTGAGTTCTTTGAACGGCGATAAATCACCCGGCAGATAGCGGTTGCCGATGTTGTAAAAACGGTTGGAAACCAATTTTTCAATAAACGGGTCCATCTGTAATCCGTACAAGTCGGCAACCATCTGCGGATGCGAGGTAAAGCATACTTTTCCGTTTATTGCACCGTAATACAACGCTTTAATTCCCGCACAATCCTGCACACCGATAATATTCTCACCAAATACAAACAATGCAAAAATACCGGTCCACTCATTGATGCACTCAAAAAAAGCATCCTTGGAAACCGCAAAAGCCGCAGCCGCTTGTTGCAGCAACGTATTCTCATCGCAGACATCATTAAACGGATTATATGCGTGTCCAACAATGAGGAACGTAATGCCGTTTTCACTGAAAAGTGCATAGTCTTGGTCTTTGTGGATAATGGCCTTACAGATATTCACATCCAAAACCGTCCACTCACCGTAAAACGGATATTCTGCAGTGTTTATATCGGTATCCTCCGTGATGAGGTATCCGCGAGAAAACAAACACTCTCTATATTGCGGCTTCGTTGCCAAAATCGCTTTTATAGTTTCGGCATTGCCGGTCACAGTCGTTTTCATCCGTATCCTTCTTTCAAATACTTTGGGTTTACAGTCTCCAGTAGTTATACCCTGCCGCTTCATATTCCTTACGATCCAAAAGTCCTTTAATATCTGCGAGAACTTTGGTGCCGTTGTCCCCTGCTTTGAACATTTTATCAAAGTCCACCTGGGTCAAGCTCTTAAATTCCTCGTGTGCCACCGCCAAAATAACGGCATCGCAATCGATAATGGTGGACATATCCACAAACTCCATACCGTACAGATGCTTCGCTTCATCCGCATCTGCCGCAGGGTCAGCCACCGTGGCGGTGATACCGTATTCTTTGAGTTCGTTGTAAATATCAATAATTTTGGTATTGCGGGTATCGGGACAGTTTTCTTTGAAGGTAAAACCGAGAATAGCTACTTTGGCGTTTTTAATAGCAACATTCGCTTTGATGAGGTTTTTAACCACACTCTCTGCGACGTATTTACCCATATCGTCGTTAATACGGCGACCTGCCAGAATGACTTGGCTATGGTAACCCATCTGTTCCGCCTTATAGGTCAGATAGTAGGGATCAACACCAATACAGTGGCCGCCCACAAGACCGGGGTAGAACTTCAGGAAGTTCCATTTTGTGCCGGCCGCTTTCAAAACCGCTTGCGTATCAATGCCCATTTTATTAAAGATGATGGACAGTTCATTCATAAACGCAATATTGATATCACGCTGGCTGTTTTCAATAACCTTCGCTGCTTCCGCAACCTTGATGCTTTCCGCTCTATGTACACCCGCTTCAACAACGAGTTCATATACTTTAGCAACGCAATCCAAGGTTTCCGTATCCATGCCCGAAACAATCTTCACGATGGTTTCCAAACGATGCACCTTGTCACCGGGGTTAATACGTTCCGGAGAATATCCGATTTTGAAATCCACACCGCATTTGAGACCGGATTCCTTTTCGAGAATCGGCACACAAACGTCCTCGGTTACACCAGGATACACGGTGGATTCAAACACAACAACCGAACCTTTTGTGAGATTTCTGCCCACAATAGCGGAAGCACCTTCTACGGGTGTCAAATCAGGTGTATGGTCATCGTTGACAGGCGTCGGTACTGCCACAATATGAAACTTTGCCTCACGCAGCTTTGTCTCATCAGCTGTAAATTCCACGGTAGTGTTTTTGATAGCTTCATCGCCCACCTCGTTAGTGGGATCAATGCCGGCTTTATATAACTCAATCTTCTTAGCGTTCAGATCAAAGCCGACAACCTTCACCTTCTTTGCGAAAGCAACCGCTATGGGCATACCAACATAGCCAAGACCCACCAAAGAGATTTTTTCTTTACCGCTTACAATTTCCTCATACAGTGACATATTCTTTCTCCTCCGTTTTGAGATATTTACACATATCCTCGTTTACTTTAATCACATCAAATCTTTCGCTGCAATAGCGGATACTGCTTTGACCCATTCGTACAATAGCATCCGGATGTTCGATGAAGTATATCATCTTATCTGCCAAGGCATCTGCATCCTTTACGGGCACAAGAAAACCGTTCTCACCGTCTATAACTGTTTCACGGCAACCGGGTGCATCGGTAGTAATAATGGGACGTCCCATAGCCATAGCTTCCAGTACCGTACGTGGCGTTCCCTCACGATAAGAAGGCAGTACATACACACTGCATGCTGCATAATACGGACGAACATCATCCGTTTCCTCATACCGTTCAATCACGTCTTCTCGAATCAGGCGTTCAACCTGTTCTTTATCTACTGCATCCTGCATCTCAAACTCATATTTACCAAGCAACGTAAATTTCGTCTCAGGATATTTCTTTTTCACCTTTTCACAGGCAGTGAGATATTCCGCAACACCTTTGCTTTTCAACAATCTTGAAAGCATAAAGAAGGTTACGGTTTCGGGGAAATCCTCAGCGGCAAATTTAGTCATATCCACACCCGAACCGTTTACCAGACGTGTTTTTTCCGATTTCAATAATTTCAAAGCAAGTAACTGCTTGCGGTCGTCGTCATTTTGAAACACAACCGTATCCGCACAGGCAAAGCCAATGCGAAAAAGTGCGGAAACAATCAGCCGTAAAATCTTCGCCTTAGCGGTTTGTGCAGTGAAGGAATATCCGAGACCTGTCACCATCGAAACTTTATGCTTTACGCCGGTCAATTTAGCGGCAAGTGCGCCGTATATCACCGGTTTTACGGTATACCCAAACGTCACATCCGGACGTTCTTTTTTAAACAGTTTCCGCAGATGAAGCAAATATGTAATGTCCGAAAAAGGATTGATGCCGTTTTTATTCATCGGGATCTCTACAAACGTAGCACCCAGTGCTCTGATTTGTTCCACATTATCTAAGTTGGGCCCCGTCACAATCACCTCATGGCCTTGTGAAATGATCCCACGAATGAGCTCTCCGCGAAAATTATACACTGTTCTGTTTTTCGGAGAAACAATTACAATCTTCATACGACACCTTCGTGCTTCAGATTTTCAACAATCAGATCAAACAACCGCTTATTCGTTCCGTCACCAATGAAACTGTTATGCGGTGTTATAACAACATTTTCCATATCCCACAGCGGATTATAGGCAGACAGGGGTTCTGTTTCAAAAACATCCAACACCGCTCCGCCTATCTGTCCGTCTTTCAACGCATTTATCAAATCTCGCTCAACGACCACGGCCCCACGAGCAATATTAACGAAAATGGCATTCTCTTTGCATGTATTGAACCGTTCCCGGTTAAATAAACCTCTTGTTTCATTGGTCAGCGGCAAGGTCAGAACAATAATATCACTCTGTGTCAGTGCCGCATCCAATTCATTCAGCGGATACACTTTCTCAAAGCTTGATGCAGATACATCCACAACATCTACACCGATGACACGGCAATCAAACGCTTGAAATCGTTTTGCACATGCTTGACCCACACTACCGCAACCGACAATGCATACCGTTTTATCGGTCAGTTCTTTAAGATTACGTAACTTTTCCCAACGGTGCGCCCGTTGGTTTTCAGCAAAAACGGCACTTTGCTTATACAGTTGCAAAACCCCGCACAAAGCAAGTTCCGCCATAGGTGCACTGTAAACACCGCGCGCATTGTGGACCGTAATACCACGTGTTTGCATTTGTTCCAACGGTATGCGATCAAATCCCGCACTGGTTAACTGAACATATCGTAATTTCTCAAACAATGAAAGATCATTATATAAGAACAAACCGTTACAAACGACACCGTCAAAGTCGTTCGGATCTATCCCCTGCTCTATAAGCGGAATACGCTCATCCTGCACATATCGGAGGATGTGTCCCATATTCTGCAACGTTTCCATCTGGACCGATGTATACGTAAAAGCACCTGTCAACAAAAGCTTCATTGGTTGTTCCTTTCTATGTTTTTGCAAATTTCAGAAACAGCGCACACCAGTGCCTTATAGTTCTCTTCAAAAGAAATCTGTTTTTGGGCACAGGACTCTTCAAAAGCACGTATATCCGCCAGACCGCACATAAAAATCTCCTGCACCTGTTCCAAATCGGTGATGATATCGGTGTTGCAGAAGCTGCGTGACAATATCGCACAGGTGGAACCTAAACGGTAATGTTCCGCTATAACACGTTCAGCAGGCAGCATACCTTTGCCCAATGCGGCAATACCGCCAAAGCCATACGGCAATCCTGCTTCACGGAAAATATTACACAAGCGTTCCACGGTGCCATCCGAAAGCAACTGGAACATAAACTTCATACCAAAGCCCAAGCTCATATCGTTGAGCCCGATAAATACCTCATCAACACCGGAAAGTGCTACAATTTCTTTCGCCAAAGCGGCAGATTCAGGGGTTTCAAATAACAACATTGTCCGCACACGACCGTTGACTGCGTGCAAAAAGCGCTTCACTTCAGAAACCGTTTTGAAGTATGGTAACATAATAATGTCAGCACCTGCAGCAATAATATCGTCTATTTCCTGTTCGGTAGAACCATATGCAACGGTCGCATCGTGTATAGGATTACACCGTACTAAAAGTTCAACGGACGGCACTGCTTTTCGCATTGCCGCTACATCTGCTACCGTATGTTTAGATTGTACGGTGTCCATACCGCCTTGGCGATCCGACTTTCCTATGATCTCCAAATCTATAAAAATCCTGTCTACACCGGCAGAGAGTGCAATGTGGGCAATTTCCGCACGGTTGGTTATGTACATCAATTTCAGTGCCATACTCTATGCACCCTCACTTTCAAAAATCATTTTTCTTCCTGTACGGCAACCCCCACCGTTTCCTCTGTCAGTGACACTGTTGCACCTTCATTATGGTTATCGGCATTGGAGAGCACTTTGAAAAATGTCAGAAACAAAATGCGAATATCCAGAAGCAAAGACATGTTCTCAACGTACCATACATTCAAATCAATACGTTTATGCCATTCCACGCCTTTTCGACCGTTTACCTGTGCCCAGCCGGTAATGCCCGGTCGCACAGAAAACATCTGCAGTTGTTCTTCCGTATATTCCTCGTACGGCCACGGATGGTATGTAAGCGGCGGGCGCGGTCCGACGAAACTCATTTCGCCCCGCAGTATGTTAAAAAACTGCGGTAATTCGTCTAAACTTGTCGCACGCAAAACACGACCCACACGTGTAACACGGGGGTCGCCTTTTCCTGAATATACACCGCTACCCGTTTTTTCTGCATTTACCTGCATGGAGCGGAATTTTAAAATATGAAACACCTTGCCGTTATAGCCAATACGTTCCTGACGGAACAAAACCGGACCTTTCGATTCCAATTTCACTAACACGGCGATAAAAAGCATCGGGAGAGCCAAAACAAGCACCGCAAAGAAAGCAATAATCCAATCAAAAACAGGTTTAATGAACGAGCGATACACAGCTCTTCCCCCTTTCCAAAACAATTTTCCTGACAGGAATCACGCCATAGTACATAATATCATACATGAGTTTCTTTGTCAATAATATAATATAGATATAATTTAATGATTCTTATATGATGTGTCAACGGCGGCTATCTAAAAAGTTTTGTAAAATAATCACAGCAGAAACCGTATCCACCACTGCTTTCCTCTTTTTGCCCCGTACATCGGTTTCATTAAGAAAACCGATAGCCGTAACAGTGGTCATGCGTTCATCCCACAATTGCACAGGCAATCCGGTCAATTCTTTCATTTTTCCGGCAAAAGCTTCGGCACGTGTCGCGCTTTCTCCTTTAGTACCATCCATATTTTTAGGCAAACCGACCACAATCATTTCCGCACAAAGCCGTTCGGCTTCTTCCGCAACCAAGGCGGGCACTTTTTCGGGATTTCCCTCGGTAATAACCCCCGCCGGAGTAGCTAATATTTCCTGTTTGTCACAAATTGCCAAGCCGGTCCGCACTAAACCTAAATCTACAGCCATAATACGCATGATATCACCTCCAAAGTCGAATTATTATAGCATTTTTTTAGATTTTTGGCAAGTAATTATCACCGATTTTGAAAAACTAACATACATTGAGAGTGGACAACATCCCCAAAGAAAACGAAAGGAGCAATTTTATGAACGACTACCGTTCCGTAGGCACCTGTGACAAAGAGACGCCTTTTCTCCCCGTCATGGCATACGTGCCACGTCAGACATTAACAACCGTTTTTGAAGCAGAACGTGCTCTGTTTTGCGGCACTCTGTTCCCCGAACTGTATAAACCTTTCAAAGGAGGGCGCCGCAATGGATAACCGTGCTGCACTCATACAACGTATTCGTGCCTATGACTTTGCCATTGTAGAAATGAATCTGTTTCTCGATACGCACCCTACTGACACACAAGCACTTTCCCTCTTCCATATGTATCAAGAGAAGCGAAAAGAACTGATCGCAAGCTATGAATCGCAATTTGGTCCGTATGTAAACACAGTTGACGATGTAAAGGGAGATGCCTTTACTTGGATTTGTGACCCGTGGCCCTGGGAATATTGTAAGGAGGTATAATCCATGTGGCAATATGAGAAGAAATTACAGTATCCAGTAAAAATAGCGACACCAAACCCTAAAATTGCGCAGGTGATTATTTCGCAATTTGGTGGTCCTGACGGCGAATTGGCAGCATCTATGCGGTATCTGAGTCAGCGGTATAGTATGCCGTATGCCGAGGTAAAAGGTTTATTGACCGACATCGGCACCGAGGAGTTGGCGCATATGGAAATGGTCAGCGCCATGGTGCATCAGTTGACCCGCAATCTTTCCGAGGCAGAGATTAAAGCGAAGGGGTTTGATACCTACTTTGTCGACCATACAACCGGTGTTTACCCTGTTGCAGCATCGGGTGTGCCTTTCACAGCAGCATATTTCGGTGTAAAGGGAGACCCCATTACAGATCTTCACGAAGATTTGGCAGCGGAACAGAAGGCAAGAACAACCTACGACAACCTGATTCGCTTGATTGATGACCCCGACGTGTTAGATCCGTTGAGATTTTTGCGTCAAAGAGAGCTAAATCACTATCAAAGATTCGGTGAAGCACTTGAGCTGACCACCGACCGCTTAAACAGCAAAAACTACTATATTTGCAACCCGTCTTTTGACAAATCCTGCGGTAAATAATGCTGAAAAGGCAACACTGTTCGTGTTGCCTTTTTACTATATCTTGACATTTTTCGATTTTTATCTTTACTTTTTGCACAATATGTGCTATACTGCAAAAAGTATGAGTGACCTGTTTTCCATTATACCTTTAAGCGGTACCGTGAGTCCGACAAGAACGATGTGAATACCACTCTTTGACAGTAGAAGTAGGGATATTCTAACGCCTTGTCGACAGACAAGGCGTTATTTTTTAGGAGATATTATGCAAAAGAAATCACTGCTGATGGATGAAGCCGATGTGCGCCGTGCGCTTATGCGTATTGCACATGAAATCATCGAAAAAAACAAAGGTATAGACAATGTTTGCCTTGTAGGCATCAAACGACGCGGCATGCCGCTTGCGCAGCAAATCGGTGCCAACATTGCCAAAATTGAAGACACCCTTCTCCCCTGTGCTGCGTTGGATATTCATTGCTACCGTGATGATATTGTCACCGATATGCCTGCCGATGAAAAAGCAACATTACCGTTTGACATCACCGATAAAACCGTCGTTTTGGTGGACGATGTTCTATACACCGGGCGTACGGTACGTGCCGCTATTGAAGCCATTTTCTCCATGGGCAGACCCCGTGCCATACAGTTGGCCATTTTGGTAGACCGTGGTCATCGTGAATTACCGATTCGTGCAGATTTTGTCGGTAAAAACATCCCCTCTTCACACACAGAACGCATTTATGTGAAAATGCCGCCATTGGATGACACCACCTGTGTCGAACTTTGGCAAAAGGATGATAAATAACGCTTTCAGCGTATTTATAAAGATTTTTTTAGGAGGAAGTACAAATGAAACTCATCTATGGCATCCATGACAGACCCAAGTTTGGACAGATGATTGTTTTCGCTTTCCAACAGCTGTTGGCAATTTTGGCGGCTACTATCGCTGTTCCGGCAATCATCGGCAACGGCATGTCCGCTTCTGCGGCACTGTTCGGCGCAGGTGCAGGCACCCTTATCTACCAGCTGTTCACTAAGTTCAGAAGTCCCGTGTTCCTCGGCTCTTCCTTTGCTTTCATCGGTTCGATGTTTGCAGCGTTTGGCGGTGCAGCTTCTATGCAGGCAGGTTTTGCAGGCATCATTATCGGTGCAATCTTCGCAGGTCTCGTATACGTTATCATCGCTTTGGTTGTTAAATTTGTTGGTGTTGGTTGGATTAACAAACTGATGCCTGCTGTTGTTATCGGCCCCACTGTTGCTATTATCGGTCTTTCTTTGGCAGGCAACGCGGTTGGCGATTTGATGAAAGGTGATATTGCTAACGCAGAAGGCGTTATGCTCACTTCTCCGTATGTTGCTTTCATCTGCGGTCTTGTTACCTTGTTCGTGGTTGTTATCAGCTCTACCTACGGCAAGAAAATGGCTCGTTTGATTCCGTTTATTCTTGGTATTCTCGCAGGTTATGCGGCTGCTTTGGTATTCACCCTTATCGGTGACGCTACCGGCAACGACGCTCTCCGCGTTATCAACTTTGCACCGTTCCAGGCATTGTTCGCTGACGGTGTTACCGCTTCCACCTTCTTTGCTGTTCCCGATTTCAGCTTCGTAAAAGCTTTGGAAGGCATTAAGAGCATTGACCTTGATTACATTCTTACGGTTGCCGTGGCATA
>JAZNXY010000037.1:0-33615 GCA_045594105.1 Acutalibacteraceae bacterium
GAGCCGCTGGAAATATACAGCGCAGTTAAATCTGCATTGCCCGACAAGGACGGGTTTTGCACGTTAATCGTCACACTGCCGGAAGGCGTACCGAGTGCGTCAAGGTTTGGATTTGCTAGTTCGGTAGTAGAAATCGAAACGGCGCTGCTTCCCGTGCTTTTTGCTTTGAAAGTAACGGTAAAGGATTTGGTTTTAGCCGTGTTGGCAGCATCGTACCACAGAAAATTAACAACGCCAGAACCGCCGTCTGCGCCGACACGGTCCCCCGTCGTAGAGACATACTGCAGAACCGAGGCATCATATTTAATGCTCCCTTGAAAACAGCCAAGAACGGCATCTGCCGTATATTTTACGGTGACTGTCACCGTGCTGTTCACAGTGGGTTTCGTATTGTTTGCCGTAACCGCCACCGATGCACCTGCCGCCGATACAGGCAGGGCAACGCAAAACAGCCCTACAAGCAACGTAAAAGCCATTAATACAGAAAAAAGTTTTTTCATAGTACTCACCTATTAAAGAATAGGGGTTGTCATCCCCAAGATTTGTTTTTGTGAACGTAATAAATCAATAGAAGTCACCGAACCGTCCTTACCGCTGTCTGCGGCGGCAAGATACGCCCCACTCAATTTTGAGATGCCTAAAATGTGCTTTTGGGCTATCAACAAGTCTATGGACGTCACATTGCCATCACCATTGGTATCACCGTAGATAACCACGGGATAGGACGCATACTCGGTACCGCCTGCCATAATTTTTACAATATGTCCTGTGCCGACATTACCTGTCACCGTCGCACCCGATGCATTCACAAGAGTGGCGGTGCCATTATTCACAGGGATCCCTTTCAGGAAATCTGCGGCTGATGTATTGGGCTTAATCCCCGTCACGTTGGTTCCCACCTTATACGACGTAGCCCCGATGGTAGGTGCAACATTGCCGCCCGGACGGTTTACCGTTATCGTATAGGTACGCACAAGACCGCTCGGTGCTGTTACCTTTACGGAAATCACCGTGCTGTCACCCGACAAGGTGATGTTGCCTGCCCCTGCAACCGAAGCACCGTTATCACTCTTAGTGGCATTTACCGTAACCGAGGTTGCCTCCTTGGGCACGGTCACCGCATACTCGGTTGTGTATCGTGAGAAAGTAGGTGTCAGCGAATAGCCGCTAACTGCCAACGCAGTTAATGTGTTGTCGTTGTTTTTATCCGACTGCGGTGCTGTCTGCACTGCGGTAGGCATATTGAGATATACGGGGATACTGAACACCATCGCACCTTTCAGCACCTCATCGGTATACGCTTTTTTCATAATGGTGGATTCGGCTTTGGCGGCGGTAACATTGGTCATATATTCCCACTCGTATAAGCCGTTCCCACCGTCAACCACGTCGAATTTCTGTAAATACAGAGTGTTTTGTCCCTTGTTAATATACCCCTTGCCGAGTTGGTCCGCACCACCTTGGATGGATTTCTTGGGTGTGTCCCAACCTCTGTTTTTTGCATAAATGGCACCGTTTTGAATGGCGGACAAGCCGTTGGCTTCATACGCACCGATGTCAAAAATGTTATAGTATGTTTTGCCGTCAACGATTTTGCCTTTGCCAAGGTCGTTACCTTGCTTACCCTGCTCCTGTAAAGCACGGGAGGCGAGCAGATAGGCGCTCACATTTTTTTCTTTGGCAACATCCATAAAATCCGCTGCCAGGTTTTCCATAAAGCTGCCCTTCAAAATCGCAGTGACGCCTGCCTGCGTATGAGCCGAGGAATAGGACAGCTTTTCAAACTGAAAAATGGCGGTGTCATCAAGGAAATTACGAGGGTCCATATAATATGCGACCACTTCCCGCTGTGCCGTAATCCAGCCGCCGCTGTCAAATACCACGTATTGTTTGGCGTCCCAGTCATACGCACCGTATTCCATAGATTTCCAGGACTCTCTCGCACTGCCGTTTTGCACCAAGTTGTGTCCCACTCGGGATTCCTTTTCCAGTGCCGTGTTCCAATCGAGATTCAGGTGTTGTGCCACAAATACCCAGTTGGGATATTTTGCGTGCAGTTTACGCAAGCCGTCTTTATAGCTTTCGGGGAACTTTTGCGAGGTCAAATACGCCTCAAAATCGGCGTCGGGTTTGTATTCCACCTCTTTTTCATCCAGCTTGACATAATTCGAGTGCATATACCCCGTATACTGCTTGTCCGCTGTCTGAATCTGGTACCACAAATCGCCTTTACTGTCTTTCTTTTCGCCCAAAACAGTCACACGGTCGCCCGTGTTCAGCTGGGTAAGTGCTTTGTTGCCTGTGCCTGCATCTTGACGAACATATACACTGTCTCCGGTTACCGTTCCCATCTGCGTCGCCGCTGACAGCCACAGCCCACCGAAAAGGCAACAAAAAAGGAGGGACGCAGCAACAAAAACGGTGAAAACCTTCCGTTTCATACCATGCATACGCTATCCCTCCTTTATAAAATCTGTATATAAGACAATACACAAATAATTATACAGATTTTCACAAAGGGTGTCAATAGCTGTCGAAAAGACTGCTCTATGAAAATATTTCCTTTACCGCCGCCCGCTCCTTTGTGCGAATATCGCCGGCTTCTCCGACCCAATGGTCATACCGAAACAGGCAGACGCCCGAAAAGCCGGTGTTTTTTGCCGTTTGTATCTGCCGCACCAATATATCACTGTTTTTCAGCCATTCCTCCGCACCGCCACCCGCAAAAATGTCCGTTTCTCCTGTTTTATACAGAGCAAGACCGGCAAAAAGGCGTACACCGTCGACCCGTGGCAGCTGTGCAAAAGCGGCAAGCTGCGTTTCAAACGGCAGGGTGGCATTGTCAAAGCCGCTGTACACCTGCGGACACAGATAATCCACGTATCCTGTGTGCTGCACCCACCGTGCCGTATCCGCATACAACACATCACGGTTGCGGGCAAGGTTGCCGGTGGGACTCACCCCAAACAGTGCACCCTCACGGGTGTGTACAGCCGCAAAGGTGCTTGCAATCAACGTGTTGACCGCCGCACGTCTGCCATCCGCCACCGAAACACCTGACGGAAACTGTTCAAAGGACAGTGCTTCTGCCGGCAGGCCTGCAGGATAAAAATAGTCGTCAAACTGCACACCGTCTACTGCATAGTTACGCACAAGCTCACGTACACCGTCTAAAATACACCGCTGTACCGTCAGCGAGGTGGGTATGTAATAAAACACCCCTTCCCACTCGTACACATCGGTACACACGGCATGCGATTTGTCGGCACCCACTCGGTAAGGGTTTACCCATGCGTGCAAAGACAGCCCTCTCTCGTGTGCCGCCTCCACCGCATACGCAAGCGGGTCAAACTTTTCTTTCAAAAGGTGTGCCGTGCTGTCAGCGGCAGGAAAAATATCTGATTTGTAGTACGCATCTGCGTGTGCACGCACGTGAAAAAACACCGTGTTAAATCCGTCGTTTTTCAAAGTGTCCATCACCGCATCAATATATTCTCGTGCCGCAGCGACATCGGCATTTCTGAATGCCGCATCCAATTCGAGATACGATATCCACATACCCTTCAGGTCATCTGCAAAATTGACAGGTGCGGGTAGCTCGGGCTGTGTCCCTGTTTTGCCGCAACCTGCCAGCAGCAACAGCACCGCCACCAAACAAATCAATTTTTTCATACGTCTTGTCCTTCCGAAAAGTTTTTGCTATACTATATGCCAAAGAGGTGAACGGATATGCCAAAAGCGGTTTGGATCTATCTTGCAGTTATCAATATAGCGGCTTTTTTGGTAACCGCCGCAGACAAATGGTTTGCAAAACGAAGTATGCGACGGGTGCGGGAGCGTACGTTACTGCTGCTGGCGGCCGCAGGCGGTGCTTTGGGTACCTTTTCGGCAATGCAGCTTTGCCGACACAAAACACAAAAGCCGCTTTTTTATATCGGTGTACCGCTCATATTGCTTTTATGGATCGCTGTACTGGTGCTTGTGAATAAATAACGCTAAAAGCGGCACACTTCCTTGTGAAAGGAAGTGTGCCGCTTTGCTGATTTGCGCTATTCGTACGGTGATCATCTATGTATTGGTGGTTACGGCCTTTCGTCTGATGGGCAAACGACAGATTGGGGAGCTGCGGCCGTCGGAATTGGTGGTGGCGTTGCTGATTTCGGATTTGGCGGCCGTGCCGATGCAGGAAACGGGCACACCGCTTTTACACGGCATTTTACCTTTGTGTATTTTGGTGGCATTTGAGCTTTTACTGTCTGCAATCATGCTGAAAAGTCCGAAAATAGAACGCCTGGTCGGCGGCAACCCCATTCCCGTTATCGAAAACGGTGTGCTCAATATGGCGGCACTCAAAAAGCTGCGCTTGTCGGTTGACGACCTTTCGGAAGCTCTTCGTATGCAAAACTGCTTTGATATTTCCGATGTACTGTATGCCGTGGTGGAAAGCAACGGTCACATCACCCCGTATCTGCGTCCCGACGCACGTCCTGCAACCGCCGCAGACGTAGCGGCAAACAATACCGATTCGGGCATTCCCGTGCCTGTCATTACCGACGGCAGCTTTTGTCCGTGGGGCTTGTCCCTCGCACAAAAAAGCGAGCAGACGGTATCCGCTTTTCTCATACGGCAAAAACTATTGTTGAAGGATGTTGCGCTCATGACGTTGACGGCAGGCGGTGCGTATATCGTGGTAACGCAAAACGGAAAAACGAGAAAGGGGAATGACACATTTTGAAACGTATTTGGATAGCTGTCGCCCTGCTGATAGCCGTTCTCACTATTTGCATCGGCTCGCTTTGGTGGCAGATGAAAGCATTAGACCGTCTGGAACGTGGTTTGTCCAACGCCGTTTTATTGGTGGAAAAAGAGGATGATACTGCTGTACAAGCCGTAAAAGCTTTTACAAAGGATTGCCTTTCGGTGACAGAAACCATGACCTTTCTTTCCCGACACGTAGACGGGTATCCGTTGAAGGAAAGTGCCACCCTGCTCCCTGTTTTATTGAGTGCCGAAGACCGCAACCACTTTTTCTCCGAAGCGGCACGCACCGCTTTTTATATCCGGGAGCTGCGCCGTGCCGAAAAACCGTTGTTTGGAAATATATTTTAGTTTGACTTTTCTTACCGCTTTTGGTACGCTATACGGTGAAAGGCGGTGAGACGGTGGAAGCAAAGCGCATAACTGCACAACTGCATACAAAGCTCTTGGGACGGCACCTGGAGGTTTTTGAAACCCTGCCGTCCACCAATACATATCTGAAAGGGCAAAGCCACCTGCCGCACGGTGCGGTGGTGGTCGCCGCCGATCAGTCCGCAGGACGTGGCAGACGTGGGCGGCATTTCTTTTCACCGCAGGGCGGTGTATATATGAGTATCCTCCTTCGTTGCACCTTCACCGCCAAAACGGTGGGGTTGCTGACAAGTGCGGCGGCGGTGGCGGTCGCAAGAGCCATCGAAACGGTTTGTCCTGTCTCGGTACAGATCAAATGGGTCAACGACCTGCTTATAAACGGCAAAAAGGTATGCGGCATCTTAACCGAAGGAGTGCCCAAAGACGGGTGGGCCGTTATCGGTGTCGGGGTCAATGTCAATACGACAGCTTTTCCGCAGGAGCTGACCGATATCGCCTCATCCCTTTACAAAGAAGGCGGCAAGAGGGTGTCCCCCGAGCTGTTGGCAGCGGCAATCTTAAATGCCCTGGAGCCGCTTATCGAAAAGGTGGAAACCGGTGCGTTCCTGGAAGAAACACGATGTCGGTCTGCGGTTATCGGTCGGGACATTACCGTTTTTCGCGGTAATGAAACCTTTGCCGCACACGCTGTCGGCATTGATGACAACGGCGGTCTCCTCGTACAAACAGACAGCGGCACAGCTGTTCTTACCTCCGGGGAGGTGAGCATCCGCTTATGAAAAAATTAAAGCTGTACAATCAGCTTTTGGCGGCATTGCTTGCGGCGCTGCTTGCTATCCTTGCACCGTTTTCGGTGCCGCTGGGCACCGTTCCCTTAACCCTTGCTTCTCTCGGCGTGTACCTTGCGGCAGTGATTGGCGGTGCGGGATTTGGCACGTTGGCGGTAGCGGTATATTTGCTGCTCGGTGCTGTCGGACTGCCCGTCTTTTCGGGGTTTATCGGCGGGGTGCAGGCGTTTTTGTCGCCAACGGGCGGCTTTTTGCTTGGGTATTTGCCGTGTGCTGTAGTCATCGGTCTCGGTTTGCGGTGGGGCAGATATACCCGCCTTGCCTGCCTGCTTTCTCTGCTCGGCGGTACGGCGATTCTGTATGCGTGCGGTGTTGGCGGCTTTATGTATGCCACAGGCACACCTTTTTGGGCAAGTGTTGCCGCCTGTTGCCTGCCGTTTTTGGCAGGCGATGCTATTAAAATGGCGGCGGTCACCGTTTTATTGCCACCCTTGACAAAATTGATGAAACATACATAAAAAACCGTTGGAGAACACTCCAACGGTTTTTTGTTATTATTTGTTTTCTACGGGGTGGGCTTTGCGGTAGGCGATAAAATCGTTCAACAGCATTTTAATTACCGCCAACACAGGCACGCCGATCAGAATGCCGCCAAAGCCGAAGATGGCGCCGCCCACCGTGATGGCGAGCAGTACATAGATAGGACGCATACCGACGGTAGAGCCCACAATTTTCGGCTGCAGAATATTGCCGTCCAGCTGCTGCATCACCACAACGTATGCCAGCACACCGATAGCGGTATAGATATTGCCGTTGAACAGCGCCACCACCACTGCGATACAGCCGCCGACGATAGCACCGAAGTAGGGGATAAAGTTTAAGATACCGACAAGACAACCCAGCAAAATTGCTTTTGGCAAACCAAACAGCAGGAAGCCCACCGACATAATCACCGCTACCACCAGTGCATCAATCAACGCACCGTACAGGTAATTATAGAAAATGTCAGCGGTTTTGTGTGCGTACAGTGCCAGGGTGGCCTTGACCTTGTCGCCAAATGCGGCACCCACCAGAGCTTTCACAGCCGCCAGCAGAGATTCTCGTTCGCTGAGCATATATATCGCAATGATAAAGCCCATCACCACATCCACCAGCGATGCGGTCACCGAAGCCACACCCTTAAAGGCGGAAACCAATGTCTCAGTGTTGGCGAGCGAGGTAATCCATTGATACAGCTCGTCGTACATACTGCGTACCGAATCCGCCAGATTAAAGCGGGCAAGGAAGCCGCCGTCTGCCATGGCCGCATTCAACCAATCGGTCGCTTTCTCGTAATAAGCAGGCAGATTTTTAATAAGACCTACACACGCAGCATACAGTTCGGGCAACAGCAAGCCGAGCACACCCGCCACCACAGCGAGAAACACCAAAAAACACACCGTTATGGAGATGGGGCGTGCCGCCGCCCTCCAGAAACGACCCTTGCCTCGTCTTATCCATTTCTCCAGTGCATTACACGGTGCGTACAGAAGAAAGGTGATGACAAACGCAATAATAAACGGTGTGAAAATACCAAGGAAGTTGGTAACAATAGCCGCAAAGCCCTGTTCTCCTTTAGGAGAATTAAACAGCAGTATAGCGGTCGCCATTAACGAAAACCACCACAGCCAACGGGTTACGGGATTACTTTTTTTCAACGTCTTGCCCTCCTAACAGTTGTTTTACACGCCGCCTGGCAGCAGCATCCTTTTCGGCAGTGCCGATGTCCACAGCGGCCTTCAGTGCATAATCTCTACGCTTGAAAATACCGCGATATACACGATACGCATACGCAAGCGGCAGGCATTTGCTTGCCAAGGGTGCGTACAGCTTGTTTTTTTTCATATCCTCTTTGGGCGGAAACAGCGATTGCCACAAAGTATTCATACGGCCGCCTTGCTTTTCCACGGCGGCGGCACGGGCGTTCTGACTACGGGCAAACTGTCCTGCATCCACCGTATATTCTGCAAGAAAAGCGACATCTTTCGGATCGATATCCGCCTTTGGCAGCGGCGACGGCACACCAAACCACTGTTCCGTCAAGGTGAGCACCGCCTGTGCATAGGTGTACAAGCCCAGCTCCTTCAACAATCTACATAGCTCTTGGGGATCGGGTGCAATATCACTCTTCAGAAACACCGCAAGGTCCACAAAGGAACGGATACCGGGGCTGTCGTCGGCAAAATGACGCAGCTGGTGGGATAAAAGATACACAAAATGGTACATAGGGTCGGTCGTTTCCATACCCTGCCACACCGAAAAATGCTGTTCAATATCTGCAAGATAGGAACACAGCTGTGGCAACGACTCTATCGCATCCACCGTCGGATCAAAGTGAAACTCCACGTGCAGCGGCGGACGTTTTACGTATATCTGGGTGCTGTCTTCAAACAACAGCGTGTCCTCTGCCGTTACCGCACACACCGCTTCCCGATACGCAGAAGGTACATAAATATCCACATCCCCGAAGGTACGCAGCTCACGCATGGGATACAGGTGACTGATGACAGCCCCTTTTACCGCCGCAAACGGTATGTTTGCCTTGCGTAATGCGGCAAACAGCTCCTCGCACGCCGCACCGGTATTGGCAAACTGTCCCACCGTTGCATAAAACTGACGGGTTAAAAACATCGCTGCTTTTTCCGAAAAGCCGTCCTGCAAGGATTGTGTCATATACCCAACAATGCCGCCGACATTTCCTGCTCTCGCAAGGCGTGCCAAAGCATCACCGTCCACAGCTTTTGGTAAAGCGGGTGCGGCTTCTCCGTGTATAAACGCCCGTAAAAGAGCTAAAAGATACGCGGTTTCGGGTCTCATATGACGTCTCCTTATATATACTCCATTATATAGTATCATAAACGTGCTGTATTGTCTATCTCAAAATTATGAATTTTTATCGACAACCAAAAAGGGCTTAACTCTTTTGGGCTATACTATTGACAGAACACAAAAACACGCCTACAATTATATATGAGAGGAATATGTCGTATGGATCCTTATTACCACACCGCAACGGTGTGGTTTTTGTTTTAGGAGGATGCATATGCAGCAAAAACAATTGGATTTTATTGTGGATGACCAGTTCATCCGTGCACCGCACTACACGGTGGTTGCCGATTCGAAGGACTATCTGGTGGCACGGTTTACCTTCAGCGAGCAATGGCAAGGGCTCGTTAAAACCGCTGTCTTTCAAGGTGCTGACGGCAAGGCATATTTTGTAGTATTGGACAAGGATACCTGTCCTATTCCCCACGAAGTGATACAGCCCACCCGCTTTTTAGTATCGGTGTTCGGAGGTGACCGCCTCACAGCCGATCGTGCTGTGGTGGAGGTTGCCGCATCCGGCTTCACCGCAAACGGCATTATCCCACCCGAGCCGACGCCCGACGTATACAATCAGTTGATGGAAACGGTCTCTGCAGACAGACAACTGGCACAAGCTGCCGCCGTCACCGCTGCGGAAAAGGCGGAACAGTGTGTGGCTCTCACCTCTTGTGCCGAAACACTCTTACAGGAGGCGGAAAATATACCTTCTCTCGTTGCCGCTGCAAAAGAAGCGGAGCAACGCGCAAAGGCATATGCTTTGCAAACCGAAGAGAACACAGCACAGGCACTGGATGCCGCCCAAGCAGCACTCTCGGCAGCACAAGCCTCCGATGATGCAAAAAGCGAAGCCCACGCACACGCACAACTGGCAAAAGCGGCGGAAACCGCCGCCGCCACCTATGCGGATACCGCTACCCTTTCTGCTGACGCAGCTGTCTCGGCCGCACAGGAAGCTACCGCTGCAGCAGAGGAAGTAAAGAAAGAATGGCAGCTTCTACAAACGGTTGCTGTCAGCGAACTTACAGAGGCCCTTTCATTGACCTTCTCGGGGAAGAAGTTACAGGAATTGTACTTTGAAGGTACTGTGTGTTCGGGCGACCGCAGCACCTTGTTGCAAAACTTTGCTATCGGCATCACACGCAGTGCCACCATTTGGTCGGCCAACGGCACCTTTGGCAACGCTTCTTATCCCGAGGTTATGACCAAAGGTCACCTGTTTCTTTCTCCCAGCGGCACACTGGTATGTGATGCCACCGTCAGCCTGTACGGCTATACGTTGGACGGCAACGGCAAAAGCTTTACCTCCACCGGTCGTTTTAACGAGGCGGCATTTACCAACATTTCCTCTGTAAACGGCTTGTATCTGAAGGTCGCAGGCGGCTTTGCCGCAGGCACCTCATTCAAAATTTGGGGCAGATAAAAATACTGTTGACAAACATTGACTTATGTGTTAGAATGTGGGATGCCGCATGTTGCAGGTATCTGTAAAGAGGTATAACCTCACCTGTCACAGCGAGTCTTAAGAAAAGGTAGGTACGCCTATGTACGCCATTATTGAAACCGGCGGCAAACAGTACAAGGTTGAAAACGGTGATGTCGTTTTCATCGAAAAGCTGGAAGCTGCTGAAGAAGCGACTGTCGAGTTTGCACAGGTTATCGCATTCCACGACGGTAAAAACCTCAAAGTCGGCACCCCCTATGTCAAGAACGCCGTTGTTACCGGCAAGGTGCTGAAAAACGGTAAAGGTAAAAAGATTACCGTGTTCACCTACAAACCCAAAAAAGGCAGCAGCCGTAAAATGGGTCATCGCCAGCCGTACACGAAGGTCGAAATCCAGGGTATGGAAATCGTAAAACCTGCAAAAGCGGCAGCGGAAAAAGCCGCTGAATAAGTAAGATGATTTGTGCTGTATTTCGGTATACCGACGGTGAGATAAAAGGGTTTTCCCTCAAAGGTCACGCAGGCGGTATAGAAGGTGAAGATATTGTATGTGCCGCAGTTTCCTCTGCCGCATATATGACCGCCAATACGCTCACAGATATTTGCAAGCTTTCTGCTGACATTACTGTGGCGGACGGTGATATGTCCCTTCTGCTTGCCGAAACCGATTCATCTGCAAGAACGGTTCTTGAAGGTTTCCTTCTGCATTTGAAAGAATTGCAGAAACAGTATCCTAAGCGGATACAGGTACTAAAAACGGAGGTGTAAGTTATGTTAAAGATAAACATTCAGCTGTTCGCTCATAAAAAGGGCGTGGGCTCCACCAAGAACGGCCGTGATTCCGAATCCAAACGCCTTGGCGTAAAACGCGCTGACGGTCAGTTTGTACCGGCAGGCAACATCTTGGTGCGTCAGCGTGGTACTCACATCCATCCCGGCAACAATGTGGGCATCGGTTCTGACGACACGCTGTATGCGAAAATCGACGGCGTGGTGCGCTTCGAACGCGTTGGCAAAGACCGCAAACGTGTCAGCGTTTACGCAGTAGAACAGTAAGTTCAACTAAAAAGCATCTGCCGAGCGGAGCGCTCACATAGAGATAATTCGCCTAAAATAGTGAATTTTTGCGGTATAACGCGTTAAAAAGCCGCGGTACGCGTCAGCGTTACCGCGGTTTTTTGCCTTTTCTACCATCAAAAATTCCTATATTTTAGGTGCTTTGCAGTTTTGTAGCCGAAATATTTTTCCGATGCTCGAAGTTGCCAAACCGCAGTAATACTGTATGTCTTATAAGGTTTGGCAACAATGAGATAGGGAAAATATCGGCGAAAAACCGATTTCTCCCTATGTGAGTGCTCCGCAAGCAGATGCTTTTTTCTTGCAAAAAATTCACTTTTCCTTTATACTTGTTTGTGAGGTGAGTTCTATGTTTGTAGATAAAGCCATTATCGAGGTGAAGGCAGGCAACGGCGGTGACGGTGCAGTTGCCTTTCACCGTGAAAAATATGTAGCCGCAGGCGGTCCCGACGGCGGTGACGGCGGCAGAGGCGGTAATATCGTCTTTATGGTAGACACCGGTCTTAACACCCTGTCCGATTTCCGTTATAAACGAAAATATGCCGCAGGACACGGCGAAAACGGCGGTAAAAACAGATGCTTCGGCAAAAAGGGCGAGGATCTTATCATCTATGTGCCCGAAGGCACGTTGATTTATGACAATGAAACCGGCCGTTTGATGGCGGATATGACGGCGGACAAGCCGTTTATTGCCGCAAAGGGCGGCAGAGGCGGCTGGGGCAACGCCCATTTTGCCTCCCCTACCCGTCAGGTGCCCCGCTTTGCCAAGCCAGGTGTGCCGGGTGAATCGTTTCGCTTGCGTCTGGAATTGAAATTGCTCGCAGACGTCGGCCTGGTCGGTTTCCCCAACGTCGGCAAATCCTCTTTGATTTCGGTGGTAAGTGAAGCAAAGCCCGAAATTGCCAACTACCATTTCACTACCCTGACCCCTGTTTTGGGTGTGGTGCGTGTGGGTGAACGCAATTCCTTTGTTATGGCAGACATTCCCGGCATTATCGAAGGTGCGGCAGAGGGTGTCGGCCTCGGTCACGAGTTTTTGCGTCACATCGAGCGTTGCCGTCTGCTGGTACACGTGGTAGACGTGTCCGGCAGTGAAGGGCGGGATCCTATTGCCGATTTTGATGCCATTCAGAGCGAGCTTGTCGCTTTCAGCGAAACCCTTGCCGACCGTCCGATGTTGGTTGCCGGCAACAAGTGTGACCTTGCCACCGACGAGCAGTTGGCTGCCTTCGAGGCGGAGATGCAAAAGCGAGGTCTGCCCTATTTCCCCATGATGGCAGCGATTGCACACGGCACCGATGCACTTGTAAAGGCGTGTGCTGAAGCACTTTCCAAGCTGCCGCCGGTCGCCCACTTTGAAGCGGAGGCAATTGTATTGCCGGAGGCGGACAGCTTCAAGGACCGTACGGTACAGATTCGCCGTGAGGACGATATCTTCTTTGTGGAAGCTCCGTGGTTGTTACAGGTGATGCGTGGTATCAACTTTGATGACCACGAAGCGCTGCTGTACTTTGAACGTGTTTTGCGGTCCTCGGGTGTCATTGACGCACTCGAAAAAGCAGGCGTTGAAGAAGGCAACACGGTTTCCATTTACGATTTCGAGTTCGAATTTATTTATTAAAGGATGTAGTGTATGGGACGATTATACCCAAAAGATATAGACGTGCATACCGTCAGCCCCTTGGCACTGGCCCTCATCGGTGACGGTGTATACGAGATGCTGGTACGTGAAAAGCTGGTTTGCGATGCCAACCGCAGTGCCAACGAGCTGCACAAGGCGGCGGTAAAGCTGGTGCGTGCGGAAGCACAGTCGGCGGCAATGGATATTTTAGAGCCGATGCTGACCGAAAAAGAGCTTGCCGTGTACAAGCGTGGCAGAAATGCCCATACCGCCAGAAACAGCCGTGACTACCACCGTGCCACAGGACTGGAAGCGCTGTTCGGCTATATCTATCTGGAGGGCAACATCGACCGCATCCGTGAACTGTTTGATGCGTGTATGAAATAAAAAAAGAAGGATGCAAAGCATCCTTCTTTTTTTATTTCAAGAGCTCTTTATTGCGGCGGATCACCGCTTCGCCTCTCCAGGCATACGCACGGCACGAAAAATCGGGGTCGTTTTCAATAAAATGCGGTGTAAACCTGTCAAAGCACGGGTGTGGTGCGATTTTCGCATCCTTGTTGTGCGGACACACCTCCTGACAGCGATCACAACCCCATATAAGACCGTTTTTACGTATCAGGGCCTTTTCTTTATCGGTAAGGTTGCCTTTTTTCTGGGTGATGGCAGACACGCAGGTGTCTCTGCTGTCGGGCAGGCAACCGCCGTAACACGCCGCAACACACGCACCGCAATTGGCACACGTGCGGATATCACCGCCCGTCGTTTTCAGCGGCATATCAGTGACGATTTCACCGATGAATACATACGACCCGTATGTTCTGTGAATCAGCAATCCGTTTCTGCCGATACACCCAAGCCCTGCTTTTGCGGACGCATACACTTCGGGAACAGGAGAGTTATCTATAAACGGCTCAAACTGATAGGCAGGATATGCCGTTTTCAGTGCTGCCGCCATTTTCTCCAAAACCCCACCTGCTGCCTTGTGATAATCGGGCACACATGCATATCGGGAAAGCTCTCGGTCTTCGGTATCAGGGAAACGGTACGGAAACACGCACAGCATAATGCTTTGGGCGTTTTTGGGCAACCGTTTTGCCGCCGCACAGGACAGCAGACGGTCTTTTACATCCGCAAAAGCACAAACACCGAAATCCGGCACAAGCTTTTTCACGATATTTTCCATACCTGTCCCCCCTTCTTTCGTTTTTTCTATCATATCACCTTTTACATCTTTTTACAAGTGGAGCAGTACTTGTAAAAAGAAAGATTACGTAGTACAATAAAAACACCAAAGGAGTGGATCGTATGGAACCCAAAGACTATATCGTTGTAAAAATTGAAGGCGAGTATGCCTACCTGCGTGAAATGGGTGCAGACGAAAGCAGTGATTTGTTTATCGCTCTGGCACTTTTGCCGTTTGGCACCGATGTAAACAGTCGGCTGCATTACGAGATGTTTACCTACACCTTGGAGGATTAACATGGAAAAGCCGCTCATTATCTTTGATACCGATATGGACACCGATTGCGACGATGCAGGTGCCCTCGCCGTATTACTGAACGCACACAAGCGTGGTGACTGTACCCTGCTCGGCATCATAGGAGATGCACCCATAGCGGCGGTGGCTCCCTGCTGTGAAGTGCTGTGCAACGTATACGGGGTTGCCGTACCGATAGGTGCGGTATACGAAAAGCCCCTCTTAGACACGCTGCGGTTTGCCGATTACAAAGCTCATCGCGATACGATGGGCGACAAGCAGTATAATACTGTCGTTTCCGCACATCTGCACAAAACCGACACCGACTATCCTCGTGCTGTGTCGGTGTACCGCTCGTTGCTGAAAAATGCCCCCGATAACAGCGTGACGGTGGTTTGCGTCGGACTTCTCACCGCTTTTGCAAAAATGCTTTGCTCTGAAAACAACATAGAATTGGTACGCCAAAAGGTAAAACGGGTCATCACCATGGGCAACGCCACATTCCCCGAACAGCGGCAATATAATTTCAACTATAAAATGGACCGCCAAGGCGCGCGCATATTTTTTGAAAGATGTCCTGCGCCTATATACGTGTGTCCGTTCGGCAGCGACATTATCACGGGGCACACCCTCTCTTCCCGTCTGCCTGCCGACCATCCGTTGCGACGTGCTTACGAAATATACAACGGTGAAAACCGTGGGCGGTCAAGCTGGGACCTTGTTTGCGTATGGCAGGCAGTATATCCCGACAGCCCGTTATTTACCGCACAAACCTACGGCTCGGTGCGGTACGATGCCACACAGCACCGTACCTATTGGCTCGACGGTGTGCGTGCCGACTATCAGCTGTCCTCTGCCGTTTCTTGCGAAGAATGGGCGGCATTGTTGGAAAAGGAGCTATACTGATGAGAATCATTGTTTTTGCAGACCTGCATTATTTCGGCGACGATATCCAAACGGCTGTATTTAACACCAAAAAGAAGCTGGTGCAATATGCCGAGCCGTTACTGGAACGGCTGACAGCATTACTGCGGGCGGATGACATTTGTATCAATCTCGGGGACATCATTCAGGATACCAACGACAAGCAAAAGGACATCGAAGGTCTGCGATATATGTTCGACCGCATCAAAAGAATGCCCTGCCCCTGCTATTCGGTGCTGGGTAACCACGATTTGAAAATGATGGACACAGTACAAGAGGTGGAGGCCATCGTCGGTCATCCGTCCACCTTTTCGTTAGATATTTGTGGATTTCACCTTGTCTTTTTGACCACCGAGCTTCGTCCCGAACCGGGACTTGGCCGTGGCGGCATTTTCAAAACACAGTACGTGTCGGATGAAACGCTTTTATGGTTGGAAAATGACCTTGCCGCAAACACTTTGCCCACCTTGGTGTTCACCCACTTTGCTCTTGCAGAGGACAGTACCTTACAAGACGAGTGTATGTTTATGAAAAACCGCCAAGCCGTCAAGGAAATTCTCAAAAAGGATGCACATCTCACAGCGGTATTTTCGGGACACCAGCACATCACAACAACACACATAGAAGACGGTATACCTTACTATGTTTTGGGATCTATGACCGCTTGTGGCAATACGGCAGGTGTGCCGACAGGGGTGTATTTCGAGCTGACGTTGGAAAACAGCACCCTTGCGGTTGCCGAAAAGCATATCGTATTATAAAAAGAAACCACCATTACTGGTGGTTTCTTTTTATTTGAAAGTTCTTTTTAGTTTTTCGAAGAAGGAGCGACGTTCCTGGTAGTTTTTATCGCTCGTTTTTTCGTCAAATGCACGCAGCAGCTTCTTCTGCTCGTTGGTCAGATTTTTCGGGATTTCTACCGTTACACGGAACAGAATATCGCCACGGCCTCTGCCGTTAAGATACGGAATACCCTTACCCCGCAACGTAAGTATTTCACCCGGCTGGATACCGTCTTTAATATCCATTTCTTCCTTACCTTCTAATGTCGGCACCTCTACGGTTGCACCTAAGGTCGCCTGTGCGAAGGTCAGCGGCAGATCACACCACAGGTTAAAACCGTCACGTTCGAAAATCGGATGCGGACGCACCGATACACGCACGTACAAATCACCTGCCGGACCACCGTTAGCACCTGCGTTACCTTTGCCGCGGATGTTGATGCTCTGTCCGTCATCAATGCCTGCAGGAATATTGATGCCAACCGACTGCCGTTTCCGTACCGCACCCGCACCGTTACAGGTAGGACACGGTGTATCGATAAACTTACCCTTGCCGCCACACTGCGAACAGGTGGTCTGGGTAGACATCACACCAAACGGGGTGCGCTGCTGGCGGGTTTCCTGGCCTGTACCGTGACAGTGGGGGCACACACGTGGTGCGGTGCCTTTTTTTGCACCTGTACCGCTACAATCGGCACACCGTTCCACAATCGGTACGTCTACCTTCTGTTTTGTACCCTTTGCCGCCTCTTCAAAAGAAATGAACACCGTTGCGGTCACATCACTGCCCTTGCGAGGTGCGTTAGGGTTGGCACGGCGGGAACCGCCGCCGCCAAAGAAGGAGGAGAAGATATCCCCGATATCAAAATCCATATCCGAGAAGCCACCGCCGCCATAGCCGCCGTAACCGCCGCCCGCACCGAAGTTCGGGTCAACGCCTGCGTGACCAAATTGGTCGTACCGTGCTTTTTTCTGCGGATCGGACAGTACGTCGTATGCCTCGTTCACCTCTTTGAACTTCTGCTCGGCCTCTTTGTCGCCGGGATGCAGGTCGGGGTGATATTGTTTTGCTTTTTGGCGGAACGCCTTTTTCAAATCGGCTTCGGAGGCGCTTTTATCCACCCCTAAAACCTCGTAATAATCACGTTTCGTTTCTGCCATACTTGTCACCTAAACGCACAATACACTGCGGCACAAGCCGCAGTGTTTGTGTTTTTGCTAAGATAGATTTGCTTTGGTTTTACTGTACATTGCCGTCGTAGAAGCCGTCATCGCCGGGGGCTGCACCGCCTGCCGCACCGTTGGGGTCACCGTTAGGGTCGCCGTTGGGGTTGGCCTGCTAATACAACTTCTCGCTCAGCTTATAGAATGCCTGGGTAAGCTCTTCCTGTTTGGCTTTGATAGCATCGGTGTCGGTGCCCTTGAGTGCCTCTTTCAGTGCTTCCAGCTTCGCATTCACATCCGCTTTATCCTCGTCGGTCAGCTTATCGCCTGCTTCTTCGAGGGTCTTTTCGGTCTGGTATACCATCTGGTCTGCGTTGTTGCGGATTTCCACCTGTTCACGACGGGCTTTATCCTCTGCCGCATACTGTTCTGCTTCCTTCACCGCTTTTTCCACGTCTTCTTTAGACATATTGGTGTTGGAGGTGATGGTGATGTGCTGCTCCGCACCGGTGCCAAGGTCTTTCGCACTGACGTTTACGATGCCGTTTGCGTCAATATCGAAGGTAACCTCAATCTGCGGCACGCCACGACGTGCAGGAGCGATACCGTCCAGCTTGAACATACCCAGCGTCTTGTTGTCCTTTGCGAATTCACGCTCACCCTGCAGCACGTGGATATCTACCGAGGGCTGATTGTCCACAGCGGTGGAGAAAATCTGGCTCTTTTTTGTAGGAATGGTGGTGTTGCGTTCGATAACACGGGTCATCACGCCGCCCAGGGTTTCCACACCGAGAGACAGGGGGGTAACGTCAAGCAGAAGCAAACCTTCCACCTCGCCGCCGAGAACACCTGCCTGCAGTGCAGCACCCATGGCCACACATTCGTCGGGGTTGATGCCCTTGAAGGGCTCTTTGCCCATGTGCTTTTGTACCGCTTCCTGTACAGCAGGAATACGGGTAGAGCCACCAACGAGAAGTACCTTGTCGATTTCGGAAGCGGAGAGACCGCTGTCGGACAATGCCTGACGCACGGGACCCATGGTCGCTTCTACCAAATCAGCGGTGAGTTCATTGAACTTCGCACGGGAAAGGGTCATATCCAAGTGCTTCGGACCGGTTGCGTCCGCAGTGATGAAGGGCAGGTTGATGTTGCTGCTCATACCGCCGGACAGTTCGATTTTCGCTTTTTCGGCAGCTTCACGCAAACGCTGTACCGCCATTTTATCGGCAGACAGGTCAATGCCGGTTTCCGCTTTGAAGCCGGTAATCAGCCAGTCAACAATTTTCTGGTCAAAGTCGTCGCCGCCGAGACGGTTATTACCTGCGGTTGCGAGAACCTCCTGCACACCGTCTCCCATTTCGATGATGGATACGTCGAAGGTACCGCCGCCAAGGTCATACACCATAATCTTCTGGTCGGTTTCTTTGTCGATACCGTAAGCCAGTGCCGCCGCAGTGGGCTCGTTGATGATACGTTTGACCTCCATACCCGCAATTTTACCTGCGTCTTTGGTCGCCTGACGCTGTGCGTCGCTGAAATATGCAGGCACGGTGATAACCGCTTCAGTTACCTTATCGCCAAGATATGCCTCCGCATCCTGCTTCAGCTTTGCAAGGATCATAGCGGAGATTTCCTGCGGCGTATACTCCTTGCCGTCTACCGAAACCTTCTTTGCGGTACCCATATCTCTCTTAATGGAAGAAATGGTACCGGTCGGGTTGGAAACCGCCTGCTGTTTTGCCACACGGCCGACAATACGTTCGCCGTCCTTCTTGAATGCTACCACGGAAGGGGTGGTGCGTGCGCCTTCAGCGTTGGGGATAACCACCGCTTCGCCGCCTTCGATAACCGCTACGCAAGAGTTGGTAGTACCAAGGTCAATACCGATAATTTTTGCCATAATTCATTACCTCCAAATGTTGTAAAAAAGAATTTTTGAAAATATAGTTGAAAATAGGATTTTTTGCTTGTAACAAGGCATTCGAACGGCAGCGTACTTTGTGTACGCCGCGTGAGAATAACGCAGTTACAAGTAAAAAGAGTTTTTAATTGGCTACTTTAACCATTGCGGGTCGCAATACCCTGTCGCCTAACCTATAACCCTTCTGGAACACCTGCGTTACGGTATCCTCCTCCACGCCTTCTGCGTCTTCACGCATCACTGCATTGTGGAAGTTGGGGTTAAACGGCTCGCCTTGCGGATTGATTTCCTCAAGGCCCATTTTTGCGAGTGCTTCTTTGAACTGACGCATCACAAGGTCAACGCCTGTTTTGTAATCGTCACCTGCGGGGGCATCCACCGCTCGCTCCATATTGTCCAGCGAGGTGAGCAATGCGGTTAAGATTTCCGCTTTGGTAAACGCACCGATTTGTTCCTTCTCCTGCTCGGTGCGGCGCTTGTAGTTCGCATATTCCGCTAATATCCGCTGATACTGCTCCTTGCTGTCCGCCAACTCCTTTTCGAGTTTCTCTTTTTCTGCAGCAAAAGCCATTTCGGCGGCTTTATCCTTTTTCGAGGATTTTTTCGGTGCGGAGTTTTCGGTTTCTTCCGCCGCTGTCTTCTTTTCTTCTTCCGCCACCTTAATCATCTCCTTCGTCGTCTAACATATCACTGAGTATTCTGCCCACAGCTTTGGCAAAATACTCCACCTTCGGAATAGCAGATGCATAATCCATACGCATCGGACCGATCAGACCGATAGTGCCACGCTGTTTTCCGCCTGCGGAATACCCTGTGGTAATAATACTGGATTCGTTCAGCTCCCCGTGGGTGCTCTCGCTGCCAAGCAGAATACGCAACCCTTCGGTATCTCCTGCCGCTTGCAGCATATCCGCCACCTGTTCACGTTGCGCTAAGAAGGTGAGCAGAGATTTCGCACGGTCGGGTGCGTAATCGGGATGCTGCAACAGATTTAACTGTCCTGTCAGCAAAACCTCCGAATCGGCGGATTCCTGTACCAATCCATAGAATGCCACCAACACGGGAGAATATCTCTCAGCGGCAACACCCATGGCGGCCAACACTTCCTGAATATCCGCAAGACAGATTTGTGCCAACGGTATGTTCAGAAAACGCATCCGCAAAAGCTCTGCCACTCTATCCAATTCCTCCAACCGCACTTCCTCTTCAAAACGGCAGGTACGGTTTCTCAGCACGCCTGAATCGGTAACCAACAGCATCGCCGCCTTACGAGGAGACAGCGGCATCAGCTCAATACGCCGTATCGCCGAACCTTTCTGGTCCGGGGTGGTGGTCACTGCGGCATAGCCGGTGGAGGTGGCGAGAATCCGGGATGCTTCTTCTATCAGCTTTTCGGGATTGTCGGACAGCACACGCAGCGACGTATCGATTCTTTCCATATCCTCGTCGCTCAATGCGTCGTGCCGCATCAGGTTATCGATATAAAACCGAAACGCAGGTGCGGTCGGGATTCTGCCCGCCGACGTATGCGGCTGTTCAAGATACCCTGCCGCCGCCAACTCCGCCATCTCATTGCGGATGGTTGCGGAGGAAACGGCATTACCGAGCTTTTCCGCCAAAAACTTTGATCCCACGGGCTCGCCCGTTGCAATATACGCCTCGACGATAATCGCCAGGATCTTTTTTCTGCGGTCATTCCACTGCAAAGCCGTTCACCTCTTTCTCTTTTTTGAGAAATTAGCACTCAAGGTGTTAGAGTGCTAACCGTGCTATTATATTACCCCGCTTTTCCTGTTATGTCAATAGCAATTTATGAATTCTTTGTAAATTGCAAAAATATTTTTGTGATAGGACGTGCGGCATTTGTAATATAAAGGAAAAGAAAGGGGTTTTACTATGTTTTCCTTACTTTTAGAGGTTTTATCGGGCATGTTTTATATGGTGCTGCACGTGGTAACAAACGGCAGTTTTCCGAAACCGTTATCCGCCGAGCAGGAAAGAATGTATTTTGAGGCATTTCGCAACAACGGAGATATTGCCGCACGCAATGCACTCATCGAGCACAATCTGCGGCTGGTGGCACACATTATAAAGAAGTATTATGCCAATGCCAAGGACCAGGACGATTTGATTTCTATCGGCACCTTGGGGCTTATTAAAGCGGTCAACACGTTTGATCACAACAAAAGCCGTCGGTTAGCACCGTACGCATCACGTTGTATAGAAAATGAAATACTGATGCATTTTCGGGCAAACAGAAAGTTTTCACAGGACATTTCCCTCTCCGAGCCCATTGACACCGACAAGGAGGGACAGCCACTGACCTTAATAGACGTGTTGGCGGACAGCGATGACCTTGCGGAAAGGGTGGCAATCAAGGTAGGCACGGCACAGCTTTCAACCTTTTTACAGGACGACACCTTAACCCCGCGGGAAAAAGAAATCATCTGCCTGCGGTACGGTGTCGGCACGGCACCGTTGCCACAGCGTGAGGTCGCCAAAAAATTACACATCTCCCGCTCGTATGTGTCCCGCATCGAAACAAAAGCACTGAAAAAGCTGCGTGCACGGTTCGAGGGAAAACCGTAACTTTTGCTTGCTTTCTCAAATAAAGACGTGTATATTGGAAGCAGACGGCAAAAGAGAAGTAGTGCGTATGAAAACAGTCAGGGAAACACTCCATACACCCGTAACACATACCTGCGACGTGCTGGTGGCAGGCGGCGGTATCGGCGGTATCGCAGCTGCTTTGGCGGCGGCACGGCAGGGCAAACGGGTCATTCTGTTAGAACGAGGGTTTATGCTCGGCGGGCTTGCTACCGCAGGTCTTATTGTTATCTATCTGCCCTTGTGTGACGGCTACGGCAAGCAGGTGTCTTTTGGTATTGCGGAGGAATTGTTGCGGTTGTCGGTCAGCATCCCTGCCAAGGGCTTTGGCATTCGTGAGGCATGGATAAAAGACGGTGTACGCACCGAAAAGGATGCACGGTTTGAGGCGGATTTTAATCCGCAGCTGTTTGCTATACTTGCCGAGCAGGCGTTACTGAAAGAAAAGGTCACTGTTTTATACGACACACGTGCAGTAGCAACCGCTATGGAGCACGATCGCATCACCGCCGTGATTGCCGAAAACAAATCGGGACGGTTTGCGGTTGCAGCAGGTGCCGTTATAGACGCAACAGGCGATGCGGATATTGTGCATCTCTGCGGTGCACCCACCGCCGCACAGCCGAGAAACGTGTTATCCACGTGGTATTTCGGCGTCGGGCAGGAGGGGTACCGTGTCAGCGTTTTTAACGAGGGATATCAACACGCAGAAAACGCAAAACGCCTGTATAGCGGTGTTGACGGAGATGCGAACTCGACATTTATGTGTAACATACACGACTGGATTTTGAAGGATACGCAAAACCGACGTGACAACGGCGACACCGATTGGCAGCCGGCCACCATCCCTACCACCCTGCCTGTACGTATGACCCGCCGTATAGACGGTGCGTATACATTGGATGACGCTGAAATGCATACCCATTTTGAAGACAGTATCGGGCTTGTATCCGACTGGAGAAAACGCGGACCGGTATATGAGGTGCCATTTCGCACCCTCTACTGCAACAAGGTAAAAAATCTGCTGACCGCAGGACGTTGTACCTCGGTGACCGATGCTATGTGGGATATTATGCGTGTCATTCCGTGCTGTGCGGTAACAGGTGAGGCGGCAGGCGTTGCCGCTGCACTTTCGAATGATATGTCCACGCTGGACGTGAAAACATTACAAGAGACGTTACGCCGTAACGGTGTTGTGATCCACGAGGATGAGTTAAACTAAAAAAACCGCTGTGCGAATGCACAGCGGTTTTTACGTTTTGTTTAGTTTTCGAAGAACTTTGCGTGGATGGCGGCAACAGCACGGTCGGCATCTGCGGTCGGAATGAGCGCAGACACTTTGATTTCGCTGGTGGAAATCATCGCAATGTTGATTTTGCTGTCAGCAAGTGCCTCGAACATGGTGGCGGCAACACCTTCGTGGGTTTCCATGCCTGCACCGACGATGGATACCTTCGCAAAGCTGTTATCGGTAGAAATGCTCTTCGCACCAACCAGATCACAATATTCACGAAGTGCTTCCACAGCGGCCTCGCCTTTTCCGCCGGGCACGGTGAAGGTGATGTCCTTGGTGCCGTCACGACCGACAGACTGCAGAATGATGTCTACGTTGATATGTGCGTTCGCCACACGGGAGAACACCTTAAATGCAATACCGGGTTCATCCGGCAGACCTACAATCATAACGCTGGCGACGTCTGTATCCTTCGCCACACTCTTAATCAGCATTTTTTCCATTTTGGTTACCTCCTTGACTACTGTACCGGGTACATTTCTGATGCTGGAACGTACTTCCAGCGCAACGTTATATTTTTTCGCCATTTCTACCGAGCGGTTGTTGAGCACCTGCGCACCCAAGGTCGCAAGCTCCAACATCTCATCATACGTAATCTCGTCCAGCTTAAATGCATCGGGCACTTTGCGAGGATCGGCGGTGTACACACCGTCTACGTCGGTGTAAATCTGACATACGTCCGCTTTCATCGCCGCCGCAATTGCCACAGCACTCGTATCCGAGCCGCCACGACCCAGGGTGGTGATGTCGTCATATTTGTTGATACCCTGGAACCCTGCCACAATCACAATCTTCTTCTGATCCAGGCAGTTACGGATACGTTCGGTATCCACACGGCGAATACGGGCGGCGGAATACACCGAGGTGGTAACGAAGCCGGCCTGCCAGCCGAGCAGGGAAATTGCCGGACAGCCAAGCGACTCAATCGCCATAGCGAGCAGCGAAATAGAAATCTGTTCGCCCGCCGCCATCAGCATATCCATTTCACGCTTACTGCCTTTGGGGTTGATTTCCACACCTTTTGCAATCAGATCATCGGTGGTATCACCCTGTGCAGAAACCACAACCACCACGTCGTTGCCTTCACGGTAGCAATCCACACAGGTCTTTGCCACACGACGCAGACATTCGGCATCTTTTACCGAAGAGCCGCCGAATTTTTTAACTACTAACATTTCAGTGCCTCCTTATAAGAGTCGGATACGGCTTAAAACCGTTATATCCTGTAAGGTATCCAATTTTTCTTTCAAATCCGCTTCACGCAGTGCGGGGGTAACAAATCCGAACTCGGTTGCGGGCGCACCCGGAACGGTCACCTGTTTTACGGTGCCGAATGCGTTGCCGATACCCATCCAGGCGGTAGCGGCATCTTCACAATGCACACGAACAAGCATCTGCACCGCTTTTTGTTCGCTGTTCCCAACGTAGTTTTCGGGTGCTGTATCCCAGCAGAGATATTTTCTGGCACCAAGGTGCTTTACCGCATCCATCACATCAGCAACCACAGCGGAGGCGGTGGGGAACTTGCCTGCACCCTTGCCGTAAAATACCGTTTCACCAACGGCATCACCGATCACCATAACGGCATTAAACACATCCTTGACACCGGACAACAGGTTATCGTTCATTACCACACGGGGTGCTACGGTACAATATACCTGCTCGCCGTCCTTTTCTGCGTGGCCAATCAGCTTAATAACGCCGCCTAAAGCCGCCGCATACTGTACATCGGTCAGGGAGATGTCACGGATACCCTCGGTGCTTACCGCATCGGGATACACGTGTTTACCGAAAGCCAAAGAGGCCAAAATACAGATTTTACGGCACGCATCCAGACCGTCAATGTCGGCAGAGGGGTCACGTTCGGCATAGCCGAGCTCCTGTGCCAGCTTCAGCGCATCCTCAAACTGCATACCGTCATCAATCATCTTGGTAAGCATAAAGTTGGTGGTGCCATTCAAAATACCGGCAATTTCAAGCACGTTGTTCGCAGCAAGGCACTGGTCTAACGGACGCAAAATCGGAATGCCGCCGCCCACACTCGCTTCAAACAGGAAGTTGACGTTCTTTTCCTTTGCAATGCTGAGCAGCTCGTCGCCCTTTTGTGCCACCAGCTCTTTGTTGGAGGTCACAACACTTTTGCCTGCCAGCAGGCACGCTTTTACGTAATCGTATGCCGGGTGCAGACCGCCCATGGTTTCCACAACCACACGGATTTCCGCATCTTCCAAAATATCTTCAAAACGTTTGGTGAACAAATCGGCATACGCACAATCAGGAAACTCACGCAAATCGAGAATCTTCACGGTTTCAATGGCATCGCCCGCTTTTTGTGCAATATGCGCAGCATTATTGCGCAGCAATTCCGCGACACCGCAGCCAACCACGCCGTGTCCCATAATGGCTACCTTTATCATTCACTACACCGTCCTTTCTATTCAAATGCCTATACAGATAGAAAGGATAGCATACTTTTTTTCTCTTTGCAAGTATTTTGTCGTATAAATATACCTTTGATAATGTGCTTTTACCTCACTTTCAAAAAATATTCACATTTTGAACACACACTTGTCATGACCCTTCGGTATAATGATTACCATACAAAGGAAGGAGTGCCTTATATGTACATACTTAAAAATGCCCTGCGTAACATTCGCAGGTCCAAAATGCGCAATTTACTTATCGGTGTCATCGTGTTGGTGATTGCCACTGCCTGCTGTCTTGGTTTATCCATTCGACAAGCGGCGGTCAACGCCAAAAAGGCAGGTCTTGAAAATCTTACCGTCACCGCACAAATCTCGTTTGACCGTCAATCGATGATGCAGGGTTTCGGTAATAAAGAAGACCGTTTGCAGGGCTTGCAGAAAATGCAGGAACTCACCTTAGAGCAAATGCAGACCTACGCAAAAAATGAAAACGTTAAAGACTTTTACTATTCCCTGTCCGTTTCTATGAGCGCAGGAGAGGATCTTTCCCCCGTTGAAACGCAATTTTCAGGCGGCAGCGATAATTCGCAAGGCGGTATGCCTTCCTTTGGCGGCGGTCAAGGCGGCGGCGGTTTCAAGCAAATGATGGGCGGTATGGGTACGCAAGGCGATTTCACCTTATCTGCATACAGCACCTTTGATGCGATGACCGCTTTTGCAGAAGGCACTTCCGCGGTAACGTCCGGCAGTTTCTTTGAAATTGACAGCACGGAAAACACCTGCGTTATCAGTGACGAACTCGCCACTTTGAACGAATTGGCCGTTGGAGACACCATTACGTTGTTAAACCCCAACGACACCGAAGAAACGCTGACTTTAACCGTTTGCGGTATCTACCACAACGAAGAAGCGTCGGTTGGCGGTGGTTTTATGCAAGGTTTTTCTGCTGCATCCGACCCTGCCAACACCATTTACATGCCGTACACGACTCTTAAAACAGCAGTAGACACGTCTGCGGCAAACGCAGAGACTTCCACCGATGAAAACACCGGCCGTGAAATGTCCACCGCTATGCGCGGTACCACCAACGGTACCTACGTTTTCGCAAGTGCGGATGCGCTTGCTGCTTTTGAAGAAAGCATCGACCTGCCTGATGGATATGCGGTATCCTCCAGCGATATTTCCGCCTTCGAGCAGAGCCTTGTACCGCTTGAATCCCTTGCAAAATTCGCAGGTTGGTTCCTGCTTATTGTACTGATTATCGGCGGTCTCATTTTGGTGGTGTTCAACGTATTCAGCGTACGTGAACGCACCCACGAAATCGGCGTGCTCACCGCTATTGGTATGAAAAAGCATAAGGTGGCGGCGCAGTTTATCACCGAAGTGTTTGTCGTAACCTTTGTGGCTTTGCTGATCGGCACGGCTATCGGCGCGGTTGTAGCAGTACCTGCTACCAACGCATTGTTGGAAGCGCAAACCACCACTACCCAAAATCAGAGCGACCGTTTCCAAGAAAATCTCGGCTTTGGCGGTATGGCGCCCCCTTCGGATATGCCGGGCGGCAACGACCGACCCGATACGGGCAGTTTTGGCGGCTTTGGCGACTTCTTTGGCGACATGGGTGGCAAAATGACCAACTACGTCACCGAAGTTTCTTCCGCTACCGACTTTACGGTGGTGTTACAGCTACTTGGCATCGGCTTGGGCTTGACGTTATTATCATCACTGGCGGCGGTGTCGTCTATTATGCGATATGAACCGCTGAAGATTCTCAGCAAAGGTTAAGGAGGGACGGACATGGCTATTTTAGAATTAAACAATGTCGGTTTCACCTATGACCGACGCCACAACATTTTAGAAAACATCAATTACAGCTTTGACAACGGCAAAATGTACGCCATCGTCGGCCGTTCGGGTGCAGGTAAAACCACCCTTTTGTCTTTGCTCTCCGCGCTCACCAAGCCTACGGCAGGCACCATCACCTTCGAAGGTAAAGATATTACCCAAATTGACCCGTACACCTACCGTAGCAAAATGGTGGGCGTAGTATTCCAGAGTTTTAACCTGCTTCCCCACCTGACCGCGCTCGAAAACGTGGAATTGTCTATGGAAATTGCAGGTGTGAAAGCCAAGGGTAAACGCCAAAAGGCGTTGGAACTGCTTGAAAAAGTGGAGCTTGATGAGGAACGTGCACGCAGACCTGTTTTACAGCTTTCGGGCGGTGAGCAACAACGCGTGGCTATCGCCCGTGCGCTGTCTTACGATCCGCAGGTTCTTTTGGCGGACGAGCCTACCGGCAACCTTGACGAAGAAACCGAACAGTCGGTTATCGCCATTCTCCGTCGGTTGGCGGAAGAAGAAAACAAGTGCGTTATCGTGGTGACCCACGCGGCGCCCGTTGCGGATGCCGCTGATGAGGTATATACCCTCGTACGCAACGTCAAAAAAACAGCACCACCCAAAAAGCAAAAAGCTTCTACGTTAGATTTGGACTAACCTTATAGAAAAGAGCCGTGATACATTTGTATCGCGGCTCTTTTCTTTTATCCCTTCACCGCTCCTGCCATAACACCTTTGACGATGTGTTTCTGACAAGCGGCATAAAATATGATCACGGGCAATACAGCAAGTACGAGCAACGCCATATTCACGCCCGTATCCACCGTGCCGTAGCTATCCTTGACCGCTCGCTGAATGGCAATGGGAATGGTCTCAAAGCCACGGGTTTTATCCAGCACCAGATACGGCAACAGGTAATCATTCCACACCCACATGGTCTGCAAAATCGCCACCGAAATATAGGTCGGCTTCATAATCGGCAGTACCACACGGAAAAATATCTGCGGCGGCGAGCAGCCGTCAATGGTAGCGGCTTCTTCAATTGACAGAGGAATAGACCGTACAAAGCCGCTGAACATAAACACCGCCAATCCGGCACCAAAACCGAGATACACAATCGGAATGGTGTACGGAGAGGTCAACCCGCTTTCGTTCGCCACCATAGACAAGGTAAACATCACCATTTGGAACGGTACCGCCATAGAAAACACAAATAAAAAATACAAAAGACGGCAAAATCTTGTGTTGACACGGCTTAAATACCACGCACACATCGAGGTGCAGATCAAAATCAGCAGCACCGACAAAACAGTGATCACCAAGCTGTAAAACGCCGCTTTTATCATATCGATTTCCTGCAAGCCACGGACAAAGTTTCCGAAACCTACTGCCGTCTCGCCGTTTGGCAATGCAAAGAAGCTGCGTACAATACCGTCTTTGGTTTTGAAGGCATTATAAAACACCGTAAGCAGCGGCACCGCATACATTGCGCAGAATATCGCAAAAAACACCGACAATGCCACTTCGGATGCACGATACGGTTCTTTTTTTGTCATTGCTGTACCTCCCTTTTGCGGGTCAAGGACAACTGTATCAGCGAAATGGCGGCAACAATCAAAAAGAAGATAACCGCCATCGCCTGCGCCGTGCCGTGAGAGCGGGCAGAGTTGCCGTAGGTGTCGCTGATACACAAAGCAAGCATCTGGGTCATTTTGTGAGTGACGCCGCCCTCCCCCGTGACCGCAGGCAAGCCGCCGGTCAGTGCGAGATTCTGGTCGTACAGCTTAAACGAGTTGGTGATAGACAAAAACAGACAAATGGTAACCGACGGCATCACCATCGGCAAGGTTACCTGCCGCAAGGTCTGCCACCCTGTCGCACCGTCTATTTTGGCGGCTTCAATCAGCGAGTCGGGTACCGCCTGCAAGCCCGCAATATAGATAATCATCATATACCCAATCTGCTGCCAGCACAGCACCAACAACAAGCCCACAAAGCCGAAGGTGCTGCTGAAACTTAAATCTCTGCCGAACAGCGGTATCAGCACACCGTAGTTTAACACCATTTTCCAAACATAGCCCAGCACAATGCCGCCGATGAGATTCGGCATAAAAAACACGGTACGGTACAGATTTCTGCCGGGAACACGGCGGGTCAACGCATAGGCGATGAAAAATGCCGCTACGTTGATAATCACCACCGAACACACCGAAAATATCACCGTAAACAACAGCGATTGCCAGAAATTATACTGTCCCGAAAGCAGTACCCGCTCGAAATTGTCAAAGCCAACAAAGGTAAACTTCTGCAACGTCTGAAACTCACAGAAGGAAAAGAACACACCGTATACAAACGGAACAATAAAACTTAAGGTAAACGCCGCCACGGTGGGAAGCAAAAACAAAAATGACCATTTGCGCAACGAATTATACACGTATATCCCCTCCCACCGGATAACACTCTTTATCGGTTTTTGTTATATTCGGTTTCCCATCCGTTGATAAATGCCGTTTTCACCTTTTCCCAGACGGCATCGGTCTGTCCGTTTTGCGCATATCCGAGCAGTGCGGCACCTACCCCGTCCTTCCATTCGTCCGACGGAATGGTGGCAAAGTTCCACGAAACCGGCTTTTTGCCTGCCGCCACATATGCATCTGCTGCCGCAATCAACGGATTGTTGGACTTTTTCGCCGCCTTAAACGGTGCGGTAAAGCCCATATCCTCACTCAGTGCTTTGGTGCCGGTTTCGGACGTGACCACCCATTTGAGAAAATCAAGGGTCGCTTTGATATCCTGCTCATCGGCTTCCTTATTCACACACCAATAGTTTTCCGAGCCGGTACACAGGCCCTGATTTTCTTCACCGGGCACACCGATATAAATGGGCAGCATGCCCAGCATATCGGCGGTGATTTTACCGCTTTTGGTGAGGTCGCTGTAGCTCCAGGTGCCGTTCTGATAAAACACCGCCTGCGCATTTACAAACTCACTGACCGCATCGTCCCCTGTTTTTGCACCGACGTCTGCCGGCTGACAGGTGGCGTTATTAAGATACAAATCCCATACCTTACGGTAGTTATCCAAATAGGTGCCTTCTACCTTTTCGGCGGAGGTGATGTTGCGTGCGGCATATTCGTAATAAATCGGCAGATTGGCAAGGTGATTCTTAAAACGCCAGTCGGAAGAGTCGGTCATGCCTGCCGAGGTGAACGCACCCTGCACACCCATCTCCGCTTTGTGGCTTTGGATTTCGTTCGCCACGGTTTTCAGCTTGTCGAAGCTGTTGATAGCTTCCACTGTCTTGACGGTAGACCAATCCGCCGCAAAATACTTGTTCAGCAGATTTTTGTTGTAGATAATGCCGTAGCTTTCAATGACGTACGCAATACCGAGCACCTTTTCGCCCGCTTTGAGCGCAAATTCGTCCGAGGTCAGCTGCTCATACACAGCAGTATCCTTCAAATCGTAGCAATAATCTGCCCAATGCGAAAGACCCACCGGGCCGTTCACCTGAAATAAGGTGGGCGGATTGCTTTTGACAATTTCCGCAGACAAGGTGTCCTCATAGGTGCCTGAAGCTGCCGTTACCACCGTCACAGGCACCCCTGTTTCATTGGTATACGCCTTGGCGAGCTTTTCCCACGCATCCTTTTGTTCGGGCTTGAAATTGAGGTAGTACACAGCGCCTGCACTGTCGTTTTTTTGTCCACAGCCCGCAAATAAAGCGGCGAGCAGCAATACTACCGTTAACAGAGAAATCCATTTCCGCATTTTCATAATATCGCTTCCTTTCTGCCGGTATTTTGTCCCGACAAAACGCTTCTATACAGAGCGACTTGCAAAATTGAAAAAAATGCGGTATACTATAGCCGAAATCTTTATAAAAGGAGAGGAAGACGTATGCCTATTCCTGTCATTATCCTTGTTGCTCTTGTTATTTTAATCATTTTGTGGCTCATCTCCACGCAACGCAAGCTGGTGGCGTTGGATGAAAACATATCCAATGCGTTAAGCCAGATCGGTGTGCAGTTATCTTCGCGTTTTGATGCACTGACCTCCCTGCTGGAGCTGACTCAAGGGTATGCGGAGCACGAATCCGAAACGCTGCGTGAGACCATTGCGGCTCGCCGCAGTGTGATCACCCCTGCCTCCTCCGCCGCAGACGTTGCCGCACAGGAAAACCTCATTACCGAGGCACTCGGCAAAATCAGTATGGTGGCAGAGCAGTATCCCGACTTAAAGGCCAACCAGAATTATATGCAAACCATGTCCGCTGTCGAAAAATATGAGGACAGCTTACGTGCCGCCCGTCTGATTTACAATGACAGCGTCACCAAGCTAAACCGCACCATTCGGATGTTCCCCACCTCTCTGGTGGCAGGCATGCTCGGCTTTAAGATGCGTGACTATCTCGAAACCGAACAGGAAAAAACCAACCGCCCTGTGATGAAATGATGAAAAAACTGCTTTGTCTGGCTTTTGCCCTCATACTGACCGTCGGGTTCTCGGCGGTCGCATCGGCAGAAATGTCGGTGTCCTCTATGGACATATCGGTGACACTGGAGGATGACGGCTCTGCGGTTATCGAGCAGGTGTGGGAAACCTATGCTGACGAAAACACCGAGTTTTATTATCCGTTCGGCACGGGAGAATATCTGTCCCTTTCGGATTTTTCGGTGTCCGATGTCTCCTGCACCTATGCGGTAACAGAGGATTGGGATGTCGACAATTCCTTTGATGAAAAAGCATACACCTGCGGTCTTTTGCCGATAGACGGCGGCTACGAGGTGTGCTGGGGCGTTTCAAGGTACGGTACAAACACCTACACCATTCGATATACCGTACATAATGTGGTCGGTGCCTACAGTGATACCGACGGCTTTTTGTTCCGCTTTGTGAACAAGGAAATGAACACCACCCCCACCAACGTCAACTTGACCATACGTATGGCAGACGGTGCGGATATTGTTGATGATACTTGTAACATCTGGGGCTTTGGCTATGACGGCGACGTGATATTCAGCGACAACGGCGGCATTTTGGCGAAAACCGCTTCCCCTATACAGTATGATCATCACATGACCTTAATGGTGGAGTTCCAAAAGGGCGTGTTACACCCCACCTGTCAAAAGGACGGCAGCTTTGCGGATGTGAAAGCATTGGCATTTGAGGACAGCGACTACGACCCGAACGCTTTGGAAGACGACGGCTTTATTGTCTTTTTGGTCATTATGGGGATTTTGCTGTGCGGCTTCGGCACGGTGCTGACTATATATGTGATACATCGCATACAGGTGAAAAGGTTTATCAAAAAATGCGATTACCATCGTGATTTGCCGCTTGACAACCATTTGAATGCTGCGGCAAAATTGGGTGTGCTATTTGGCATTATCAAAGAAGAACAGCTCATCGGTGCCTATCTTTTACAGATGATAAATGACGGATATATCCGCCCCCTGACCACCGAGGAAATCGGTGCGTTCGGGAAAACAAGCAAAAACACCGATCTGATGCTGGTGCGTGAGCCAAATCAAAATACCTTTGCGGAAAAATTATTTGAGATTTTATACCGTGGCTCGGATGAAAACCGTGTTGTCTCACAAAAAGCGATGAAACGCATCTGTAAACGGCAGCACAGCGCTCTGCGTGCGTTTTTGGAAAAAACCTTAGCGATCGGGGAGGCGTGGTTAGACCAAAACGGTTACAGCGATAAATTACACCCCATCGCTATTGGTCATCTCACCGAAAAAGGCAAGCGGTATCTGGCAGAAATTGCGGGCTTCAAAAAATACCTTGCCGAGTTTTCGTTGCTGGACGAGCACGAAATTACCGCCGCACCGGTCTGGCGTGACTATATGGTGTGGGCGGTGCTGTTCGGTATTGCGGACAAGGTCATTGACCAACTCAAACATATATATCCCGAAAAAATGGAAGAATGGGATTTGTATAACCGTCACGTAATCATCACCCGTGGGTATTCTCACGGTATGTATGATTCCATGCGTGCCCGAGAACAACAACTCGAAGCACAGCGCTCCGGCGGCTCGGGCGGTCGTGCCTCCTTCGGTGGCGGCGGCGGATTTTCGGGCGGCGGCTGTGGCGGCGGCGGAAGATAAAGAAAAAAGACACCCTTACGGTGAAGTGGTATAGTGATGGTAGACACAAAAAAGTGTCTACCATCACTTTTTATGTTAGAATAAAAGAAAGGGAGTGATTGTAATGGGAAGACCAAAAGGCGGAACAAATATTAGTCACA
>JAZNXY010000038.1:0-15131 GCA_045594105.1 Acutalibacteraceae bacterium
GGGTGCAGGGTCGGTCAGGTCATCCGCAGGGACGTAAACGGCTTGCACCGAGGTGATGGAACCACGTTTTGTAGAGGTAATACGTTCTTGCAAGGCACCCATTTCGGTGGCGAGAGTGGGCTGGTAACCTACAGCGGACGGCATACGGCCGAGCAATGCGGAAACCTCACTACCTGCCTGGGTGAAACGGAAAATGTTGTCAATAAACAGCAGAACGTCCTGACCTTCGGTGTCACGGAAGTATTCCGCCATAGTCAGACCCGACAGACCGACACGCATACGTGCTCCGGGCGGCTCGTTCATCTGACCGTACACAAGGGCGGTGTTGGAAAGAACGCCGCTCTGTTTCATTTCGTTGTAAAGGTCATTGCCTTCACGGGTGCGTTCGCCTACACCGGTAAATACAGACAAACCGCCGTGCTGCTTGGCGATATTGTTGATAAGCTCCATAATCAGAACGGTTTTACCAACGCCTGCACCGCCGAACAGACCGATTTTACCGCCTTTGGAATAGGGGCAGATCAGGTCGATAACCTTAATGCCTGTTTCGAGGATTTCGGTAGAGGTGGCGAGCTCTGCATACGCAGGGGCGGGACGGTGAATGTCCCAACGTTCTACGCCCTCGGGTGCGGGCTGGTTATCCACTGCATCACCGAGTACGTTAAAGATACGACCTAAGGTTTCTCTGCCGACAGGCACGCTGATGGGTTTGCCTGTATCGGTGACCTCAGTGCCACGGGTCAGACCGTCGGTGGAGGCCATAGCGATACATCTTGCGGTGCTGTCACCGATGTGCTGTGCGACCTCAACCGTTAAGGTGCGGTCTTCGATAGGCATGGTCAAAGCATTATAAATAGCGGGGAGCTCCCCTTTTTCAAAGCGTACGTCTACAACAGGTCCCATTACCTGTGCAACAACGCCTGTACCTGTTTTATTCATTGTCTACACTCCTTATTCGCCGCTGCCTGCGACGATTTCGGTGATTTCCTGCGTAATCGCACTTTGTCTTGCACGGTTATACTCCAACTGCAGGTCGTCGATCATCTGCTGTGCGTTTTTGCCTGCGGAATCCATTGCCATACGACGTGCGGTTACTTCCGAAGCAAAGCTTTCTCTGACAGCCGCCATAAGCTGACCGCTGACGTAGCCCGGTACTACCGTTTGCAGAACGGTATTTTCGTCGGGTTCAAATACGGCCCCTGTATTTTTAACCCCTTCTGCTTTGGTAAGGGGTAATACCCACTTGATAGTGGGGACTTGCGACATCATAGAAACATATTCGGTATATACAAAACCGAGGGCATCATATTCCCCTGCCGCAAAATCCGCACACAGGGATTTTGCGAGTGCGGCAGCATCAAGAGGTGTAAAATGCTCGGAAGATTGTACGGGCTTTTCAAAACGGTCACAAGCACGTTTGCCCAGCGGAATGATTTCCGCTTGCGGCAAGGTCGCCAAGAAACGGAATACGTTTGCGTTGTAACCGCCTGCCATGCCCTTATCGCCTGCAATAACGATCAGACGTATTCTGCTGCCTTCACGTTGCTGCATAAACGGGTTTTTCACACATTCGGGACAAGCGGCAAGCAGCTGTACGGCATGACCGTAAGCGGCGGCGTATTGTTTTGCTTTTGCCATCGCCTCGCTCGCACGGCGTATTTTGGAAGATGCCACCAACCCCATGGCTTTGGTGAGGTGCAGGGTAGAGGTGGCGCTTTTAATGCGGCCGCGCAGTGCTCTGGTATCAGCCATACACCGGTCCCTCCTGCAATTTTACCAATACGGTTTTCAGCTCTTCCACGTCACTGTCCTCAAAGAATCCTGCGGCAAAGCGATCGAGAAGGGCTTTGTGTTCGTTTTTCAGGGTATCAAACAACATATTTTCAAATGCGGGCACGTCTTTTACGGCAATGCTGTTCAGATAGCCGTTAACTACTGCGTAAATGATTGCCACCTGACAGCCCACCGCAACGGGAGAGTTTCGTTTTTGCTTCAACACCGCCACGATGCGTTCGCCAAGTGCCAAACGTGCTTTGGTATCGGCATCCAGGTCGCTACCGAACTGCGAAAACGCCTGCAGCTCACGGTACTGCGAGTACAGAAGCTTCAGCTCGCCCGAAACCTTTTTCATGGCCTTTAACTGTGCCGAGCCACCGACACGGCTAACCGAAATGCCGGGGTTAATTGCGGGCATAATACCTGCGTGGAACAGCTCGGTTTCCAGGAAGATCTGACCGTCGGTAATGGAGATAACATTGGTCGGAATATACGCAGAAACGTCGCCTGCCTGTGTTTCAATAATGGGCAGTGCGGTGATAGAGCCGCCGCCATATTCGGGTGCAACACATGCGGCACGTTCCAACAAGCGGGAGTGCAGATAGAAAACGTCACCGGGGTATGCTTCACGGCCGGGAGGACGGCGGATCAGCAGGGAAAGGGCACGGTATGCCACAGCGTGCTTGGACAGGTCATCGTACACGATAAGCACGTCTTTGCCTTGTTCACGGAAATATTCCGCCATAGCACAGCCCGCATACGGTGCAATATACTGTAACGGTGCACTTTCGGATGCGGTGGCGGACACGACAATGGTATATTCCATGGCACCTGCAGCGGTCAGCTCGTTTACAAGCTGAACTACCGAGGAGCTTTTCTGCCCGATAGCCACATAGATACAGATAACGTCGCTGTCTTTTTGATTGATAATTGTATCCACGGCAATGACCGTTTTACCTGTCTGACGGTCACCTATAATCAGCTCACGCTGACCGCGACCGATCGGAATCATACTGTCGATAGCTTTGATACCCGTCTGTAACGGCACCGAGACACTCTGGCGTTCAATAATGCCGGGTGCTTCGGATTCTACGGGGCGGGTTTCGGTGGTGGTGATGGGTCCTTTGCCGTCAATCGGCTGACCCAATGCATCCACAACACGTCCGATAAGTGCATCACCGACAGGCACGGACAAAACCTTACCCGTACGGCGTACGGTGCTGCCTTCACGGATTTCGTTTTTATTGGAAAGCAGTGCTACCGACACGGTTTCCTCCTCCAGGTTCTGCGCAAGGCCCACACTGCCGTCTTCGAACTCTAACAGCTCGCTCGCCATACAACTGCGCAGACCGTAAACACGGGCGATGCCGTCACCGACCAGGATAACGGTACCGGTTTCACGCATCTCAACCTGGGCTTCGTACTGCTTGATTTGTTCTTTAATAATACTGCTGATTTGAGCGGTATTGCTCATCCGTTCATCACTTCTTTCAGTTCGCGTAAGCGGTGTTTAATGGTGCCGTCTAACACACAGCCGTCCATTTCCACCTTTATCCCACCGATAAGGGAGGGGTCTACTTCATATGTCGCACGGACATTGTGTCCCGTACGTTCGCTGATTTGCTGTATAAGCACTTGCTTTTCCTCGTCGGATAATGCGGCGGCGGAGGTGACGGTGGCGACCGTTACTTTGGAGAGTATATGGAATTGCTCCATATAGATTTCCTGCATAGCGGAAAAATCACGGATATGTCCGTTGTCACACATCAGCGCAATACACGCAGTTATCTCTTTTGGCAGGGCGTTTCCAAAGGCGTTGCGCAACAATTCCTTGCGGGTGTCCTTGGAGATGACGGGGGAGGCGAGAAGGTCAAGATACGCAGGATTTTCACGAAAAACATCCGCAGCTAAAGCAAGTGCATCCGCAAACGCCTGCTCCTTGCTATCTTCTTTTGCCAGCATTAACAGTGCATCAGCATATTCTTTAGCTGTTCCCGTCATGGCTTTCTCCTATTTCCTGCATGAATGCAGAGATGAGTTGTTTGTGGTCGTCGGCACGCACCTCACGCTCTAACATTTTTTCAGCCAAAGCGGTGGATATGGTGACAATTTCTTCACGCATTTCCGATTCGGCCTTCTTACGTTCCAACTGGATTTCGTTTTCTGCTTGTCGCATCAATGTATCGGCCTGCGTTTTTGCGGCAGCAACGATGGCATCGCTGCGCTTTTCGGCAGCAGCGGTAGCATTGCCGATGATTTCGGCGGCAGCATCGTCAGCGTTTGCCAATTTTTCTTCCCATGCGGCTTTTTCTGCGGCAGCAGCGGCACGGTCGTCGTCTGCTGCGGCGTACTGCGCATCTACCGCAGCTTGCCTTTGCGCAATCATCTTCTTGACCGGCTTAAAGAGAAATCTCTTTACGATAAGGAAAATGAGCGTAAGATTGGCGAGGGAAGCGAGAATCTGCCAGAAGTTGACAGAAATAATGTCGAGAGATTGCATTATTTTCAGCCCCCGATGGTATTCATCAGAATATTGATAAAGGTGTTCGGTGCAACGAAGATGAGCAGGATGGCGATAACCAACGCATACAGACCGGTGGTTTCTGCGATAGCACAACCCATCAGCATGGTGGTGGTAACATCACCCTTGCATTCGGGCTGTCTGCCGATAGCTTCACATGCCTTGGCAACAGCGTTACCTTCACCGATACCGGGGCCGATACCTGCGATCATGGCAGCACCTGCGCCGAGTGCACAACAACCTAAAATGATACCAACAGCGATTTCTAACATAACAAATACCTCCGTTTACTGTTTTACAGCATTTTGTTTTTTCTTATTTTTCAAAGCTTGACGCTTTTCAAATAGCTCTTGTGGGAAGCCGCCTGCGACGTACAGCATGGTAAGCATGGCAAAAATAAATGCTTGCAATGCACCGCTGAATATATCGAAGTACAGCGAAAGGATAGCAGGCAGACCAACCTGCAGGAAGGGGATATCTCCAAGAAAGCCGGGAAGCCAGCCGAGCAGAAGATTGGATAACCCTTGCAAAGCGGTGGCTATCAATATACCGATCACCGAGCCGGACAGCACGTTTCCGTAATGACGGAATGCCATGGAAATGGGGGTAGCCACTTCACTGATAATGTTAAGCGGTGCGAGTAAGGGAGGGTCAAAAAAGCTTTTGACGTACTGTACGGGACCGCATTTGCATTTATAGTAGGTAATAAGGAAAAACACGAGTGTTGCCCAACCGCCTACGATATTGATGTCGGATGTAGGGGGATAGAGACCGAAAAGGGTGATAAGACTGGAAAATGCCGAAAGACCTAAGATAGCGGCAATGAAAGGGGGAAACCCCTTGAAATATGCACCCATATTCTGATTGACAAGCCCTTCACACTGTTCGACAATCCATTCGGCGGCTACCTGTCGCTTTAATCCGCCTTTTGCCGAGATACCGTGAGTGATGTACAGGCAAAGACCCAAAATACACAGAATAACGATAACCGAGTTTGTCTGTGATTCGGTTATGGGCAAATCCTGTATGGGCATCGGAATGGTGAAATAAATCTGTGCACCCGATATGGAAATGCCCTCTGTTGCGGGCTTTGTCAGTATTTTCAGCACGATACCGCCAATAAGCGGTATGACAGCAAGGGAAAGATACAGTATGTCGAGCAGCTTAAAACCACGACTTTTTACTTTCATTCTTGTTCCTTCTTTTCGTCTTTTTTGTTAAAATACGGGCGTAACGCTACGGCGATACGGGGAAAGAAAAACGGCACCAGAACAGCAACGGTGTTAAAGCAGGGGAGCAGCACACCGACTGCCGCAACGGCGAACAGCATAAACATACGCATGGATTGGGATGCTTTCATGGTTGTAGCGGCATCCTTCTCATCCTTCAGCACCGCTTTTTGTACCGCAAGTCCCATCAAAAAGAAATTGAGAACAGCGGCGGCTCCGCTCAAAGTATTCCCTAAAAGGACGGTGTAATCCCATTTGTGCAGGATCAGAAAGACCGCTTGCATTACAGCACTGAATACCAACACCCAAAGGGCGATATACCGTGTTTCTTTTTTGATGGTGGAGTCTATTGTTTTCATAAGTGTGTGATAACTCCTTCCGCAAGCACATATCAGGATAATTTTACCACAAACATGCTCTTTAGTCAAAGCAAAAATGCATAAAAACGCAAAAAATATGTAATCGAAAAAATGTATATAAAAATCACGCAAAAAAAGGTGTAACGGTTGACAAAAGTCGATTTGTATGGTATTATAGCACAAATATAATCTTTAACCGGATGCGAGACATCCACAAGATTTGGTAATACGATAAATATGGAATACCTAAAGGGTATTCCGTGTTTCGCTGTGCCAAACCTTGCCTTCCGGTAAGGTTTTTTCTTTGGAGGACAGTATGAAATTGCATTTAACAAACTGCAAAATGTATAAAGACGGCGAAATCGTCGCTGCGCCCGCTGTGATGGACGTTATTGCGAACGGTGATGCTGTTTCTTTTTCTAATTGTCTTATTGCCCCGACTTTCTGTGATGTGCATGTGCATTTCAGAGAGCCGGGTTTTTTGTATAAAGAGACAACCGCCTCCGGTAGTGCCGCTGCGGCACGTGGCGGTTATACCGATGTGTGTACCATGCCGAACTTAAATCCCGTACCCGACTGCCTGACAAAGCTGCAGCCGCAGCTGGATGCCATCAAGAAGGATGCCATTATCCGTGTACACCCCTTCGGTTCCCTGACGGTAGACGAAAAAGGGGAGCAGCTGGCGGCTTTCGAAGAAATGGCCCCCTTTGTTATCGGTTACTCGGATGACGGCAGAGGTGTGCAGGATACAGGTATGATGCGGGAAGCAATGTTGAGGGTGAAGGCACTCGGCAAGGTGCTTGCTGCACATTGCGAGGATAACTCGCTGTTGAACGGCGGCTATATTCACCTTGGTGCGTATGCTGCTGCCCACGGACATAAAGGCATCTGCAGTGAAAGCGAATGGAAACCTATTGCAAGAGACGTGGAGCTGCTGGCACAAACGGGTTGTAAATACCACGTGTGTCACGTATCTACCAAAGAAAGTGTCGAGGTTATCCGACAAGCCAAAAAGAGCGGCATCGATATCACCTGCGAGACCGGTCCGCACTATCTCACCTTGGATGACAGCTTTTTACAGGAAGACGGCAGATTTAAGATGAATCCGCCGTTACGCGGTCCCAAAGACCGTGAGGCACTGATTGAAGGGGTGCTTGACGGTACCATTGATATGATAGCGACCGACCACGCACCGCATAGTGCGGAGGAAAAGGCGAAGGGCTTAAGCGGCAGTATGATGGGCGTTGTGGGATTGGAAACGGCGTTCCCTGTGCTGTATACGGAGTTGGTAAAAAAAGGTGTTATCACATTGGAAAAACTCATTGAAATGATGGCAATAGCACCGAGAAAACGGTTTTCTATGGCAGATACAAACGATTTTTGTGTGTATGACCTTGAAAGTGTGTATGCAGTAGACCCTGCACAGTTTGCAACCAAGGGCAGAAGCACCCCGTTTGAAGGCAATATTGTATACGGTGAAAACCTATTAACAGTATGTGACGACAAACTCGTCTTTGTGAAATAAGGGAGGAAAATAGAATGGCCAAAAGAACAGACTTGAAAAAAATCCTTATCATCGGCTCGGGTCCTATTGTGATCGGTCAGGCGGCAGAGTTTGACTATGCAGGCACACAGGCGTGTCTTGCGTTGAAGGAAGAGGGCTATGAGGTTGTACTGTGCAACTCCAACCCTGCGACCATTATGACCGATACCACGATTGCGGACAAGGTGTATATGGAGCCCTTGACCCTCGAATATGTTGCGAAGATTCTGCGGTATGAGCGCCCTGATGCTATCGTACCCGGCATCGGTGGACAGACCGGTCTTAACCTCGCTATGCAGCTTGAGAAAAAGGGCGTTCTGAAAGAATGCGGTGTCGAGCTGCTGGGCACCAACAGCGAAAGCATCGAACGTGCGGAAGACCGTGAGCTGTTTAAGGAGCTGTGCCAGTCTATCGGCGAACCCACCATTCCTTCCGAAATTACCTATAGCATTGAAGAAGCCAAAGCGGCGGCGGCACGCATCGGTTATCCCGTTGTACTGCGTCCTGCATTTACCCTCGGCGGCACCGGCGGCGGCTTTGCATATACCGAAGAAGAATTAGTTGAGGTCGGCCTTAATGCGTTCAAGCTGTCTCCTGTACATCAGGTGGTAATTCCGAAGAGCGTGAAGGGCTATAAAGAAATTGAGTTTGAAGTTATGCGCGACTCTGCGGGTCATGCCATTACCATTTGCGGTATGGAAAACATCGACCCTGTCGGTGTGCATACCGGCGACTCCATTGTTGTGGCGCCCATTATGACCCTGAATGACCATGACCTGAAAATGCTCAATGACAGCGCCATCAAAATCATCAAGGAGCTGAAAATCGAAGGCGGCTGTAACGTGCAGTTTGCGTTAAATCCCCATTCGAGCGAATATTATCTGATCGAGGTAAATCCCCGTGTATCCCGTTCCTCCGCCTTGGCTTCTAAGGCGAGCGGCTACCCGATTGCACGAGTCACTGCCAAGATTGCGGTAGGTATGACCCTCGAAGAAATTGCGATTGCGAACACCAATGCCGCTTTTGAGCCGCGTCTTGACTACGTGATTGCAAAGCTGCCCCGTTTCCCGTTCGATAAGTTTACCAATGCGAGCAACAAGCTTGGTACGCAGATGAAAGCGACCGGCGAAATTATGGGTATCGGCTCTACCTTAGAGGAAGCATTGCTCAAAGGTACCCGCTCTCTCGAAATCGGTGTCAATCACCTGTATCACGCTAAGTTCGATAATATGAGCAATGAGGAACTGCTCACCTATATTACCGAGTTCCGTTCGGACAACATTTTTGCGATTGCGGAATTGCTTGCACGTGGAGTGACTATTGAAAAAATCCACGAGATTACCGAAATTACCGAATATTTTCTTGAAGCTATCAAACGCATCGTGGATATGGAAGAAACCCTTAAGGCACACGTAGAGGATAAGGATACTCTGCTTGCAGCAAAGCAGATGGGCTTTAGCGATAAATACGTGGCACGTATGTGGAAATGTGCGGAAATGGATGTGTATACCTTCCGTAAAGCCCATAAAATGTTCCCTGCATTCCGAATGGTAGACACCTGCCATACCGGTGCATACATCCCGTACTTCTACTCCTCCTATACCGGCGAAAACACCTCGGTTCTCACCGATAAAAAGAAAATCGTAGTGCTTGGTGCAGGTCCTATCCGTATCGGTCAGGGTGTAGAGTTTGACTACTCCACCGTGCATGCGGTCACCACCATTAAAAACTCCGGCTACGAAGCCATTATCATCAATAACAACCCCGAAACGGTTTCCACCGACTATACCACGGCGGACAAGCTGTACTTTGAGCCCTTAACTCCCGAAGATGTGATGAACATCATCGAGTTTGAACAGCCCGAAGGTGTTGTGGCTTCTCTCGGCGGACAAACCGCTATCAACCTGGCACAGCCGCTTGCCGACAGAGGCGTCAAAATCATCGGTACCGATTGTGCGGCTATCGACAGAGCGGAAGACCGTAACGCATTTGAAAATCTGCTTAATGAACTGGATATTCCGCGTGCAAAAGGTCAGGCGGTCACCAAAATCGAAGACGGTATTGCCGCTGCCGCAGAAATCGGCTATCCTGTTTTAGTACGTCCCTCCTTCGTTTTGGGCGGTCGTGCGATGCAGATTGTTGCTAACGAAGAACAGCTTCGTCATTATCTGCGTACTGCGGTAGAAATCGACGAGGATAAACCTGTATTGGTTGATAAATATATTCAGGGTCGTGAGGTCGAGATCGATGCCATTTGCGACGGCAGAGACGTGTTTGTGCCGGGCATTATGGAGCTGGTTGAACGCACCGGTGTTCACTCGGGCGACTCTATCAGCGTATATCCCACCTTCAGCATCTCGGATAAGGTAAAAGGCATTATTCTGCAGTATGCCAAGAAGCTTGGCCTGGGTATCGGCATTATCGGTCTTTACAACATACAGTTTATCGTGGATGACGAGGATAACGTATTTATCATTGAGGTGAATCCCCGTTCCTCCCGTACCGTGCCGTTCCTGTCCAAAGCGACCGGCTACTCCTTGGCAGACATCGCCACCGAGGTTATCCTCGGTAAGACCCTGAAGGAGCAGGGTATTTTCGATATTTACCCCGATGAGAAGAAACGTTGGTACGTCAAAGCACCCGTATTCTCCTTTAATAAGCTGCGTGGTCTTGATGCGTATCTGTCTCCCGAGATGAAGTCCACCGGTGAAGCGATTGGCTATGATGACAAGCTCAATCGTGCACTGTATAAGGCATTGCAGGCGGCAGGTATGCATCTGCAGAACTACGGCACCGTGCTTGCCACCATTGCCGATAACGATAAGGAAGAGGCACTGCCGCTGATCCGCCGTTTCTATAACCTGGGCTTTAACATCCAGGCAACCGCAGGCACTGCGAAGTTCCTGAAAGAAAACGGTATTCGCACCCATGTGCTCGGCAAGATTAGTGACGGCAGCGAGGAAATCCCCGAAGCACTGCGTCAAGGCCATATCGCATACGTTATCAACACCAAAGACATCGGTTCTTCGGGTGCGGGCAACGACGGTCATCAGATTCGTCAGATTGCCACCGAAAACAACGTCACCATCTTTACGGCATTGGATACCGTGAAGGTATTGTTAGATGTTTTGGAAGAAACCACTTTGGGTATTTCCACCGTAGATGCGTGAGGTGTAGGATATGACACAAGGAATGTATGAAATCGTCAGTAATGTTAAGCTGGCGAAAAATGTATACAAAATGGTGATAGCGGGGGACACCTCTGCTATCACCGCACCCGGTCAGTTTGTGAATCTGAAACTGAACGGTCTGTTTCTCCGCCGCCCGATTTCTATCTGTGACTATGATGACAACACCATCACCTTGATTTATAAAGTGGTCGGTGAAGGCACCGAGCAGATGGCGGATATGCAAGCAGGCGAGCAGGTGGACGTGCTGGTAGGGTTGGGCAACGGCTACAGCATTGATAAATGCGGCGAAAAAGCCCTGCTTATCGGTGGTGGCGTTGGTGTGCCGCCGCTGTACAATCTGTGTAAAAAACTGCTTGCGGCAGGTAAAACCGTCACGGTGGTTTTGGGCTTTAATACCGCAGAGGAAATCTTTCTGGAGGAGGATTTCAAGGCGCTTGGTGCTGCTGTGAAGGTGGCGACTGCAGACGGCAGTTACGGTGTCAAAGGTTTTGTTACCGATGCGATGAAGGATGTCAGCTATGACTACTTCTTCACCTGCGGTCCGATGCCGATGTTCAAAGCGATTGAAGCAACCGCTGTCACAAGCGGACAGTATAGCTTCGAGGAACGTATGGGCTGCGGCTTTGGTGCTTGTATGGGTTGCTCCTGCAAGACAAAATACGGCAACAAACGTATTTGTAAAGACGGTCCTGTACTCACAAGGGAGGAGATTATATGGTAAATACAGCTGTTACCCTGTGCGGCGTGAAAATGGACAACCCCATTATTCCCGCATCGGGCACGTTTGGTTTCGGTTATGAGTTTGCCGAGCTGTATGACATAAATCTGCTTGGCTCCTTCTCATTCAAGGGTACGACAAAGGATCCTCGTTTTGGCAACCCCACCCCTCGTATTGCGGAATGCTCCGCAGGTATGATCAATGCGGTGGGTCTGCAAAATCCCGGCGTGGATAAGGTGCTGTCCGAGGAACTGCCGAAAATGAAGAAGGTATTCCATAAACCCGTTATGGCGAATGTCAGCGGCTTTTCGGTGGAGGATTATGCATATACGGTAGAAAAACTGGATGCGGAAAATCAAATCGGTTGGTTTGAAGTGAACGTATCCTGCCCTAACGTACACGGCGGCGGTATGAGCTTTGGTACCTCTCCCGAAGCGGCAGCGGAGGTTACCCGTGCGGTACGTAAGGTAACGAAAAAACCGTTGCTTATCAAGCTGTCTCCCAACGTCACCGACATTGTGTCTATCGCAAAGGCGTGTGAGGATGCAGGTGCTGATGGCATCAGTATGATCAACACACTGCTCGGCATGCGTATCGACTTAAAGACCAAGAAACCTGTCATTGCGAATAAAATGGGCGGTTTCTCGGGCCCTGCCATTAAGCCTGTAGCGATCAGAATGGTGTACCAGGTGTACGATGCGGTAAACATCCCGATTGTTGGTATGGGCGGTATTGCCACTGCCGAAGATGTCATTGAAATGATGCTGGCGGGTGCTACCGCAGTGCAGGTTGGTGCGGCAAACCTTGTGGACCCGTTTGTATGTCGTGACATTATCGAACAGTTGCCCGTGGCAATGGAAAAATACGGTATTAAAAATCTTGAAGATATAATCGGAGGTGCTCACTAATGGGTAAGGATGTTATTATTGCTTGTGATTTTCCGAGCAAAGAGGATGTATTAAATTTCCTCGACAAATTTGAAGGCAAAAAACCGTTTGTCAAAATCGGTATGGAACTGTTTTACGGTGCAGGTCCCGAAATCGTACGCGAAATCAAAGCGCGCGGCCACAAAATCTTTCTCGATTTAAAACTGCACGATATTCCCAACACCGTGCGCAAAAGTATGGCGGTGTTGTCGGGTCTTGACGTGGATATGTGTAACCTGCACGCGGGCGGCACCATTGCAATGATGGAAGCGGGCTTGGAAGGATTAAAGCGTCCTGACGGCACCCGTCCGTTGCTTATTGCTGTGACGCAGCTCACTTCCACCGACCAGGAACGTATGGAAAACGACCTGCTCATTAAAGAGCCGATTGACAAAGTGGTTATGCACTATGCGCATAACGCGAAACTTGCAGGTCTTGACGGTGTTGTATGCTCTCCGCTGGAAGCGGGTAAAGTGCACGAAACCTGCGGTGCTGCGTTCTTGACCGTTACCCCCGGTGTGCGTTTTGCTGACGGCGATATCGGTGACCAGAAACGCGTGATGACCCCGGCCGAAGCGAAAAAAATCGGTTCGGATTACATCGTTGTCGGTCGTCCGATTACTGCGGCGGCTGACCCTGTGGCGGCATACGAACGTTGCGTTGCGGAATTTGTAGATTAAGAGATAGAGAGGGATAAAGTGATGGAAGGCTATAAAAGAGAGTTTATTCAGTTTTTGGAAAGCGCGGGCGTGCTGAAATTCGGTGATTTTACCGCAAAAAGCGGCAGAAAGATTCCGTATTTTATCAACGCGGGCGACATCAAAACGGGTGACCAGATTTCCAAACTCGGCGAATTTTATGCGAAAGCCTACTTTGAAAAAGTAGGCAATAAGAGAACGGTGCTGTACGGTCCTGCCTATAAGGGTATTCCGATTGCGGTATCCGTTGCGTGCGCTTTGTCTAAAGAGGGCTTGGACGTACCCTTCTTCTTTAACCGCAAAGAAGAAAAAGACCATGGCGAAGGCGGCGTTTTCGTTGGCTACAAACCGCAAGCGGGTGAAGAAATCGTTATCGTGGAAGACGTTATCACCGCGGGCACCGCTATCCGTGAAAGTATGTCTATCTTGTCGGGCCTGGAAGGCACTAAAGTTGCCGCCACCTTCGTAATGGTAGACCGCAAAGAAAAAGGCCAGACCGAAAAATCCGCGATGGCGGAAGTGGGCGAAGAATTCGGCTTCCCCGTATACTCGGTTGTAGACGTATATGACATTATCGAATATCTCGAAGAAGATGAAGCCAACCGCGAAAACGTTGACCGCATCAAAAAATATCTCGAAGTAAACGGCGCGAAAGCGTAAAGAGGAAACAGAAAATGAGAAGTTTGATTGATATTTTAGAACTCTCTCTTCCCGAAATCGACCAACTGTTGGCGGTTGCAAATGATATTATCGCTAACCCCAAAAAGTACGCCGAAAGCTGTCGGGGCAAAAAACTTGCCACGCTGTTTTTCGAGCCGTCCACCCGTACACGTCTTAGTTTCGAGGCGGCAATGTACGAACTTGGCGGCAGTGTGCTCGGTTTTTCCGAGGCGCAGAGTTCTTCTGCGGCGAAAGGTGAAAGTGTAGCGGATACTGCGAAAACCATTTCGTGTTACGCGGATATTATCGCAATGCGCCACCCCAAGGAAGGGGCACCGCTTGTCGCTTCCATGAACGCGTCTATTCCGGTTATCAACGCGGGTGACGGCGGTCATAACCACCCGACCCAGACACTGACCGACCTTTTAACCATTCAGCGTGAAACAGGTACGTTGGAAAATCTGACTATCGGGCTTTGCGGTGATTTGAAATTCGGCAGAACGGTACACTCCTTGATTTGCGCAATGTCCCGCTATAAGGGTGTCAAATTCGTGCTGATTTCCCCCGAAGAACTGAAATTGCCCAGCTACGTTAAAAAGGACGTACTGCAGAAAAACGGTATTCCGTATGAACAGACCACCGATTTGGTGGCGGCGATGCCCAAACTCGATATTCTGTATATGACCCGCGTACAAAGAGAACGCTTCTTTAACGAAGAAGACTATCTGCGGCTGAAGGACAGTTATATCTTGACCCCCGATAAGTTGGCAACTGCGAAGGAAACGCTGTCTATAATGCACCCGCTGCCGCGTGTCAATGAAATCAGCGTAGCGATTGATGATGACCCCCGCGCTTGCTATTTTAAGCAGGTGCTTAACGGTAAATTCGCGCGTATGGCGCTGATTTTGAAACTGCTGGAGGTGGAAGTATGAACATAGATTCCATCAAAAACGGTATTGTTATCGACCATATCACCGCGGGCCGTTCAATGCAGATTTACCGCCTTTTGGGGTTGGATGCACTCGAATGCAGTGTGGCGCTGATTAAAAATGTCAACAGTCATAAGATGGGCAAGAAGGATATCATCAAAATTGACACCGAATATGAGGTAGATACCGCCATTCTCGGCTTTGTAGACCCGAATGCGACCATTAGTGTCATCAGAGACAGTAAAATCGTGGAAAAACGTACCCTGTCCCTGCCCGAAAAGCTGACAGGTGTATTAAAGTGCAAAAACCCGCGTTGTATCACCTCTACCGAGCAGGAATTGCCCCATATTTTCACCTTGACCGATAAAGAAACGGGCACCTATCGTTGCCTGTATTGCGAGACCAAAGCGGAAAAGGTGAAATAAGCTTCAAACAAAAAAAGAACGGCAGATGTTTTCATCTTGAAGTGGTATAGTGATGGTAGACACAAAAAAGTGTCTACCATCACTTTTTATGTTAGAATAAAAGAAAGGGAGTGATTGTAATGGGAAGACCAAAAGGCGGAACAAATATTAGTCACA
>JAZNXY010000039.1:0-9734 GCA_045594105.1 Acutalibacteraceae bacterium
TGGGCGAGATCGTGGATTTTTTGAGGCTTCTTTTTCGGGAATACCACGCCAATACGCCGAATAAGAATACTGTTTTGTCCTGCCTGGGTACTGTATTTCTTTATAAGATTCAAAACGAACTGCAGCATGGGCATATAGCTCAGAAAAAAAGCTTCATTTCGAGCAGCTATACATGCTCAGAAAAGAGATTTATGATCAGCCGCAGCTAGACTGGACGGTCGAAAAAATGAGCAATCAGGTACACATGAGCGGATCCTATCTGCAGAATTTGTATAAACGTTTTTTTCAGGAATCCTGTATGAACGATGTGATCCGTGCCAGAATAGAAAGGGCCAAAGAACTGCTTCGCCATACCGATATGACGGTACAGATGGTTTCAGAAAGCTGCGGCTATAAGAATGTCGAACATTTTACCCGACAGCTTAAGAGAATGGAAGGGCTTACGCCCCTGCACTACAGGCAAAACACCAAATGAAATGAGATATAGAAGTGAAATGGTGTTTTTGTTTTGGTGGGAGCGGGTGGATTCGAACCACCGAAGTCGAAGACAACAGATTTACAGTCTGCCCCCTTTGGCCACTCGGGAACACTCCCATATTCAAAACGCAAGTAGGATTATAGCAAGAAGTCCCCGCTTTGTCAACACTTTTTTACGAAAATCTTATAAAAACCATAAAAACATATTTTTTTCAAAAAAATTAAAAAATTATGAAAAAAGTGTTGACTTTTCCAAAACTGCGTGGTATAGTATCACTCGTCCCCTAAAGGAGACGAAAAAGTTGGTGCTGATGGCGGTGAGGGTACACCCGTTCCCATCCCGAACACGGCAGTTAAGCTCACTTGCGCTGAAGATACTCGGCTGGAAGCGGCCCGGGAAAATAAGAGCGCGCCAACACACAAAAAGCACGGTCAATCGACCGTGCTTTTTCTTTTTCTCTTGCGTTTGCGTTGACAAAACGTACACTTCGGGGTAAAATACCTTTGTTGAGAGGACTGAACAGTCGCGTACGCCTTGCGTATGAGGAAAGTCCGAGCACCACAGGGCAGGATAACGGCTAACGGCCGCCGAGGGTGACCTTAGGGAAAGTGCAACAGAGATATACCGCCTGTCAGGGGGTGGCAAAGCTAATGCCAACCCCAGCAGGCAAGGGTGGAAAGGCGAGGTAAGAGCTCACCGGCGTGCAGGAGACTGTACGGCCCTGCAAACCCTATCCGGTGCAACGCCGACTGAAACGATACATTGGCCCGATGTGTTTCGAAGGGCGGCTTGAGCTGTCTGGCAACAGGCAGTCGAGATAGATGACTGTTCACGACAGAACTCGGCTTACAGGTCCTCTCAACTCTACCCGAAAACACTTGCATTTTGTATGTGTTCATATTATAATAGGTATACTACCTAAAGAGAAAGGATGTTTTACTATGGAAATTACCAAAAACACTATCATCGGCGATATTCTCGATATGGATCCCACCACCGCTCCCTATTTTCTCGAAATGGGCATGCATTGTCTGGGTTGTCCCTCCGCAAGAGGTGAAACCCTGGAACAGGCGTGCATGGTGCACGGTGTTGACTGTGATGCGCTGGTCGCTAAAATCAACGCACATTTGGCAGGCAAATAACCGAAGATGATAAAAAAGGCGTTACATCGCGGATGTAACGCCTTTTCTAAAAGGTGACAGATATGATAAGCAAACGACTCGGTGCGATTGCCTCCATGGTGCGCCGTGGCAGCAAGGTTGCGGACGTTGGCACCGACCACGGTCTTTTACCGATATATTTAATTGAACAAGACATCTCCCCTTTCGTCATTGCTACCGACATCGGTGCTTCTCCTGCCGCTGTTGCACGTAAGAATGTGAAGGCGGCAAAGCTTGAGAGCTACATCGACGTGCGTGTTGGTGACGGTCTTGCACCGGTATCCCCCGACCATGCCGATGACATTGTCATTGCGGGTATGGGCGGTGAGACAATTGCAGAAATCTTATCTGCTGCGCCGTGGGTCAAGGACCCGCACTACCGCTTAATCCTGCAGCCGATGACACATGCAGAAGCGGTGCATGCCTGGTTACTCGAAAACGGCTTTTCCATTCGGGAGGAACGGTTTTTAGAGGATGCGGGCAGAGGTTACGTATTACTGTATGCCGAATATACAAACGCATCTGAAAATACCGATCCGCTCACCGTTTGGTGCGGTGCACTGTCCACAGAAGAAGGACGTCCGTATTTTCTGAAATGTGCAAAGCATCTGGAAAAATGTGCAGCGGGCTGTGCGGCACGTGGCAGCGAGCAGGAAGCAGAAGAATTACGCATTTTAGCGAAAAAATTACAAGGTTTGTGAGGAAAAGATATGCTTTTACAAGATATACTGACCTTTTTTGAGCAAAAAGCACCCGCCGCAACAGCGGAAGAATGGGATAACGTCGGTTTGTTGGTGGATTGTGGTCATACGGACATAAAAACGGCGGTTGTGGCATTGGATGCCACCCCTGCCGCACTGCACTTTGCCAAGGAAAACGGTGCACAGCTGTTAATCACCCATCATCCTGTCATTTTTGCACCGCTTGCCGAGGTAGACTACAACCACCCTGCCGCTATCGCACTCAAAAACGGCATCTCGGTGTTGTGCTTACACACCAATCTCGACAAAGCCGCAGGCGGCGTCAACGATACGTTAGCACAAAAGCTCGGTTTGCAAAACGTAACGGTTGCCGCAGACGGTATGACACGTATCGGCACCCTGCCGACAGCTTTTCCCGCAAATGCTTTTGCTCTGCTGTGCCAATCGACACTTCTCACCCCCATTTCCTACTGCGGCGATAAAACGGTAAAAACGGTCGCCGTTTGCGGTGGCGGCGCAGGCGACGGCGTGTTTGCAATGGCAGATATTGCCGATGCGTATGTGACAGGTGAAATCAAACACCACGAATGGTTGGCTGCAAACGCAGCAGGGCTTGTAGCGGTTGCGGCAGGGCATTATGCCACCGAAAACCCCGTTGTAGACACCGTTTGCAGCTGGCTTTCCGACACCGACCTGACTACCCTGCCCTTTTACGATACTGCACCCTATAAAGGAGTATAAACTATGGCTTTGGACGGTTTGTATCTCTCGTGTCTTCGCCGTGAGCTCACAGCAGGACTGACCGATACACGCATAGACAAAATCTTTCAGCCCTCACGTGAAGAGCTGGTTATGGCTTTCCGCGGACGGGAGAAAAACTATAAACTGTATATTTCCGCAAGGGTAAACTCGCCACGCATCCATTTTACCAAGGTGCGTCTTGAAAACCCGAAGGTACCGCCGATGTTCTGTATGCTGTTACGTAAACGGCTGACAGGCGGCAGATTTGTCGGTATCCGTCAAAAAGGCGTAGAGCGTGCCGTATACCTGGACTTTGACTGCGTTAACGAGTTGGGTGATATTGTACGGCAAACCTTAGCGGTCGAGGTAATGGGCAAGCACAGCAACATCATCCTTGTGGATGAAAACAACAAGGTGGTAGATGCCGTCAAACGTGTAGACCTCACCATGTCCCCCATTCGCCCCATTTTACCGGGTGTTACGTATGCCGACCCGCCCGCCTTACAGGACAGAATGGACATTTCCTCGGCACTGCCCACTGCGATTACCGCCGCCATTCAAAAAACAGGCAAGCCGTTATCCTCCGCCATTTTGCAGGTAACCTGCGGTTTAGCCCCCGTCCTTTGCCGTGAACTCGCTGTAAGGGTTGCGGGAGATGTGGATTTTCTTGCCGACCGATTAGATGCGGCACAAGCAGAGAAGCTTACCGCTTTGCTTACTCGCTTACAGAATATTGCAAACGGCGACGATACAGGCATACCTTACCTTTTATATAAAGAGAGCGGTGTGCCACTGGAATACGGCGTTTTGCCGCTGTTACAGTACGGTGCGTGCGATGCCAAACAAGCAGACAGCTTTTCAGCACTTTTAGACGAGTTTTATGAAAAGCGGGATGCCGCCGAGCGTTTCCGTCAGCGTACCGCTGACCTTACCCGTGTACTCACCACCAATCGTGAACGATTGGAGAAAAAGCTGCATATTCAGCGGCAGGAATTGAAGGCATCGGGTGACCGTGAGAAAAACCGCATTTTTGCCGACCTTATCAACGCAAATATTTATCTCATTCCCAAAGGTGCGGCATCTGCAAAGCTTGTTAACTATTTTGATCCTGAATGTAAAGAAATCGAAGTGCCGCTCGACCCTGCCATCTCCGCAGCGGCAAACGCACAGAAATACTACAAGGCCTACCGCAAAGCACAGACTGCCGAAAAAATCCTCGCCGAGCAGATTGAAAAAGGCGAGGCGGAGCTTATTTATCTCGAATCGGTGGCGGATGCTTTGTCCCGTGCGGTGACAACCGAGGACATTGATACGTTGCGGCAGGAGTTGGCGGAAGGCGGCTATCTGCGGGTAAACCGTACAGGCAAAAAGACCGCACCGCCGATGAAGCCGAAAACCTTTGTTTCGGATGACGGATTTACCATTCTGGTAGGACGTAACAATATCGAAAATGACCGTCTGACCACCAAAACTGCACGTGGCAGTGACATCTGGATGCACGCAAAGAACATTGCCGGCTCACATGTCATCGTGCTGTGCGAAGGCAAAACACCGCCCGACAGAACCTTGGAGCAGGCGGCGATTTTGGCGGCACTGCATTCCAAAGCGAGCAACGGCAAACAAGTGCCGGTGGATTATACGCAGGTAAAAAACGTGCATAAGCCGGCAGGTGCCAAGCCCGGATTTGTTATTTACGAAACCAACCGCACCGCCTACGTTGACCCTGACCCCGTCCTTGCGGAACGATTAGCGAAAAACACCGTGTCTTAACACGGTGTTTTTTTGTTGTCATCCGCACAAAAAGGTGATACAATAAAAGCAGAAAGGCGGCGATACAATGAAACGGTATGTTGTGGCTTTAGATCAAGGCACCACCTCTTCAAGAGCAATTTTGTTTGATAAAGCACAAAATCCGTGCGGCACGGTACAAAAGGAGTTACAAAATCTGTATCCGCAATCGGGTTGGGTTGAGCAAGACCCCCTCGAAATCTACGCAGGGCAGTACGGCGTGATGATGGAGTTGTTAGCCAAATATGACGTGTCTCCCGAGGAAATTGCCGCTATCGGCATTACAAACCAGCGAGAAACCACCATTGTTTGGGACCGTCACACCGGCAAACCGATATACAATGCTATCGTGTGGCAATGTCGCCGCACCGCCCCTTTATGCGAACAACTGAAAAAAGAGGGCTTCAGTGACTACATACAGCAAAAAACAGGTCTTTTGATAGATGCGTATTTCAGTGCCACTAAAATTGCGTGGGTACTGGATCACGTAGACGGCGCAAGAGAAAAAGCCAACAAGGGTGATTTGCTGTTCGGCACGGTAGATACGTGGCTGCTGTGGAAATTGACAGACGGCAAGGTACACGCCACCGACCTCACCAACGCCTCCCGTACCATGTTATTTGATATTCACACATTGCAATGGGACGACACCATCCTGCACCGTCTGAATATACCGAAAAGCATGCTGCCGCAAGTAAAAAGCAGCAGCGAGGTTTACGGCTACACCACCATAGGCGGCACCGACATTCCGTTAAGCGGTGTGGCAGGCGATCAGCAAGCCGCACTGTTCGGACAGACCTGTTTTACCAAAGGGCAAGCCAAAAACACCTACGGCACAGGTTGCTTCTTGCTGATGCACACGGGTGATACCCCTGCCAAAAGCCAACACGGCCTTTTAACCACCCTTGCGGCGACCCGCAAGGGCTCAGCACCGCAGTACGCACTCGAGGGCAGTGTGTTTGTAGGCGGTGCGGTCATACAATGGGTAAGAGATGCCCTGCGATTGATTGCCGATGCGGAGGACAGCGAATACTACGCACAAAAAGTCAAAGATACGGGCGGCGTATACCTTGTGCCTGCCTTTGTCGGTATGGGCGCACCGTATTGGGATATGCACGCACGCGGTACGATTGTGGGTGTCACACGAGGTACAGGGCGGCGGCACATCGTGCGTGCCGCGCTGGAAAGCATTGCGTATCAGACGCAGGATGTTATTGCGGCGATGGAAAAGGACATCGGCACACCGCTTACCGCTTTACAGGTAGACGGCGGTGCCGCCGCCAACCGCTTTTTGATGCAATTTCAGGCGGATGTTTCGGGGGTGAGCATACACCGCCCCAAAGTCAGAGAAACCACCGCACTCGGTGCCGCATTTTTAGCGGGTCTTGCCGTCGGCTTCTGGAAGGATGAGCAGGAAATTATTAACGGGTGGACACCCGATAACGTATACACACCCCAAATGGATGCTAATACCCAACACCGTTTGTTAAAAGGTTGGCACCGTGCCGTCAAGGCGGCACTTGCCTGGAGTGAGGAGGATGAGGCATGACCAACACCACATTACGTTTCCCGTCTGCGGGCGGCGGCACCGTGCACGCCGTCGTTGTAGCACCCGCAGGCGAAATAAAAGCCACCGTACAGTTTGTACACGGTATGGCGGAATATATCGAACGATACCTGCCTACGATGGAAGCATTGGCGGCACAAGGGTATTTGTGTTGCGGTCACGACCATTTCGGACACGGCAAAAGCGTTAAAAGCGAAAAGGATCTCGGGCATCTGCATTTCAAGAACGGTGCCACGCACATGATTACCGACGTCAAAACGGTTGCAGATTATTTCAAGGACACCTACCCCGACATACCACATATCCTTTTCGGACACAGTATGGGGTCCTTTGTGGTGCGGTGCGTTGCGGCACGGTATCACAATATATTTGACGGTTTAATTGTGTGCGGCACAGGTGGTCCTAATCCGGCACTCGGTGCAGGCAAAGCCCTCGCCGCCACCTTACGCACCGCCAAGGGCGAACGTGGCTATTCCCCGTTTTTATACAAAATGATGTTTGGTGCATACAACGCACGGTGCAGGGAAACCACTGATTTTGCGTGGTTGTCGGTAGACCCTGCGAATGTAGATGCCTATGAAGCAGACCATCTTTGCGGTTTCCCCTTTACCATAGGCGGGATCCATTCACTGTTAAACGTACACGGTGAAGCCAACAGCAAAGCGTGCTTTGAAAGCACACCAAAAGAGCTGCCCGTCTTACTGATTGCAGGCGCCGATGACCCTGTCGGTGATTACGGCGAGGGGGTCAAGGCGGTGTTTGGCGAGTATAAACGTGCAGGTGTCAAAAAGGTCACCTTAAAATTGTATGATAACTGCCGCCACGAAATCTTAAACGACGTGTATAAACAACGTGTTATCAACGATATGCTGGACTTTTTAGCGGAAATATAACAAAAAAGCAGGATGCTTTGCATCCTGCTTTTTTACTTATCTTTCCAGCAAACGTGCCATAATCGACGGGCCGTGCTCAATCATCACGCCTGTTGCGGCAGCGGTGTCCTCGGTGAAGGTCTCTACACCGCCCATTGCTTTACGTGAATCGTACAGCATAAAGGGCACGGGGTCACTGCAATGGGTTTTGGTTTCCAGCGGTGTCGGGTGGTCGGGCATAACGAGAATACGGAAATCGTCTTTGCCTTTCAGATAGGCAACCACGGGTGTTAAAATCTGTGTATCGATTTCCTCAATGGCTTTTACCTTGTTTTCCGCTTCGCCCCGATGACCGCATTCGTCGGGAGCTTCCACGTGTATGTACACAAGCTCAACACCTTTTTCAAACAACGCAACAGCGGCATCCGCCTTGCCCTTGAAATTGGTGTCAAGGTATCCTGTAGCACCCTCTACGTCGGGGATTTCCATATTGGCACACACACCGATGCCTTTTAACAGGTCAACCGCAGAAATAACACCTGCGGACACACCGTTTTTCTCTTTGAAATCCGCAAGCTGCGGTTTTCTGCCTTCTCCCCACAGCCAGATGGAAGAAACGGGCCGTTCGCCCCTTGCGATACGTGCTTGGTTCACAGGGTGGTCTTTTAAGATATTCACCGATTTTTTCATTAAGTCAATCAGCGGCTGTGCGGCTTCAGCTTTGCTTAAATAGTCACCTACCACCCTGCCGCTGATATCGTGCGGCGGGGTCATATCGCCAAGTTCCGTAGTACCGTTTGCCACAACCAGACAATGACGGTAGCTGACACCGGGATAGAAGGTAAAAACCGCATCACCGAGCTTCTCCTGCACCGTTTTCATAATTTCAGCGGCCTCACGCGTGGAAATATCTCCTGCACAGTAGTCTACCATCGTTTTGTCCGCATAGTTTTCTTCATCCGACAAGGTGACCAAGTTGCAACGCAACGCCACGTCGGTATCTTTCAGTTCCACACCGATGCTCGCCGCCTCCAACGGAGAACGGCCGGTGTAGCATTCCATCGGGTCATACCCCATAACCGACAGGTTTGCCACGTCGCTGCCGGGCTTTAAGCCCGCCGCAACCGTACGGCAAAGACCAACTTCGGCAGTTTTGGCAAGGGTGTCCATTGTCGGTTTGTTTGCCAACATCATCGGGGTTTTATTTTGCAGTGCGGGGTGTGGCTTATCCGCCATACCGTCGCACAGCATTACTAAATATTTCATTATGTACGCCTCTCTTTTGCGTTTTTTTCGAGTATAACACCGAAAATGAAAATTGTAAAGAAACACATTGCTTTTTTTCACATTTGAGGGTATAATTCTCGGTGAATTATGTGTTTTAGGAGTTTATCACTATGAGAATGCGCCGTAAAAAACATTTGGAAGACCGTATTTCCGCTTGCGACGGATATTTGTTAATTCCCGAGATGCCTGCGGATCGGGATTATCGCAAAGCGATAGAACAACCCGATTTTTTGCCGCTTAACGAAATATTTCCGAAAGAACAACCGCTGTGGCTGGAAATTGGGTGCGGTTTGGGGCAATTTGCCACCGAGCTTGCACGCCGCCACCCCGATGTCAACATTTTGGCGGTAGAGGTGGTCGCCAACGTCATTGTGGTAGCCGCCGAAAAAGCGTGCAAAGAACAACTGCCTAACTTACGGTTTTTGCAGTGCTCCGCAGAGTATCTTCCCCGTTATTTGCAACCCGCTACGGTAGAGCAGTTGTTTCTCAATTTCTCCTGTCCGTATCCGAAAAAGCGGTATGCAACCCACCGCCTCACCCACGCACGGTTTTTGGAGATTTATAAGCTGCTGCTCACCGAAAAGGCAGAGATTCATCAAAAAACCGATAATATGCATTTCTTTGAATTTTCCATTGAACAGTTTTCGCAGAACGGTTTTGCACTCAAAAATGTGTGCTTCGATTTGCACAACAGTGACTTTGAAGGCAATATCGTCACCGAATACGAAAAGCGGTTTTCGGATTTGGGACAACCGATTTATCGGTTAGAAGCGTATAGAAAATAAAAAAACGGTGTGTCTTTCGACACACCGTTTTGACATTTAAAACATTTCGCACAAAGAAGAATACACGTACAAAGACCCGAGACACACAAGCGGTTTGTTATCCGCTTTAGCGGCGGCACGGGCGGTTTCAAAAGCCGCAGGAATCGTGTCAAAAGCCGCAGACGGAATCTCTGCATTCTCTAACACCTTCGCATAGTCTTTGGCCTCCAACGCACGAGGTGAATCGGGGGTCATCACAAACGCCTTCTCAGCAATTTCGGAAAGCATTTTCGCAATACCCGTATAATCTTTATCCTTCAGAACAGCGGTAAGCAAATACACTTTATCATCACCGAAATACTGTTTGACGCTTTTG
>JAZNXY010000040.1:0-1837 GCA_045594105.1 Acutalibacteraceae bacterium
TTTTGTTGCTGCGGTATGTGAGGTGATGGGAAAACAGTTTTCGCATGTTTCCAATTCAAATTCAGAAAGGACAAAAAGAAATGAAATGCAAAAGAATTTTAAGTTTATTGTTATCCGTCATTCTGCTGCTCGGCACGGCAAATATAACGCTTGCGAGCGACCAACCAACGGATGAAAATGCTCTCTACGCCATGATAAGCACCGGCATCGGCAGTGCTGAAGCCTATCTTCGTGAACAACTGACACAAATACATAACGATTCGGGCGTTGGATTTGGCTCGGATTGGGCGGTGATCACACTGCTCCGTGGCGGGAAAACCGTTGACGCCGCCATCCTTAGTGCCTATTACGCTTCTTTAACCGAAACTGTCAAGACCTGGACCCCTTCAGTAAAACCCACCAATGCGGCAAAAGCAGCACTGGGCTTTACCGTTTCGGGAAAAGACATTTCGGATATTGACGGTGCAAACCTTGTAAACCTCATCTCCGGCAACACGGGTCTTTCTGACGGCGCAAATGAACTTGCCTATTCCCTTCTGGCTCTCGATGCTGCAAAGGCGGAAATTCCGCAAGATGCCACCTGGCAGAAAAGTGACATGATTGGCGCACTCCTCGGTTTTCAGGCAGAAAACGGCGGCTTTGGGCTCGTGGACGCTACTGCCGATACGGATATGACGGCAATATGCATACAGGCACTTTCGCCATACAGGAACGATGGGACGGTTGAAACTGCCATCGGCAAAGCCCTCACATATCTGAAGGGTACCATTTCCGACGACTGGGACTATGCCGATAACCCCAACACCACCGCCCAGGTGCTTCTTGCACTTTCTGCCCTTGCGATTGACGTAACCAATCCCGAAAACGGCTTTGGCGAAAGCGAGCATGATAATATTGTAACTGCCCTTGAAAAATACCGCAATCCAGACGGAAACGGATATCTTTACGGCGATTCTGTAAACACAATCGCCACCTATCAGATTATGCAGGCATACGATGCATACAGAAAGGCCCACAAGGACGGTGTTTCATACTGGGATTTTTCCACGGCAGGGCAAGCGTATAACGACCTTGACGGCACAGAAAGCCCTGCGCCGGACGGCACTGTGGCAGAGCCTATAGACGTATTTGTAACCATTGCAGACGGCGGCGAAATCGTAACGGATAAAACCGGCGCTCCTGTTGCCCAAACAAAGGTTACGGTTTCGGATATAGATCGTGACGGCACCCTCACCGTAAACGAAGCTTTATATGCCGCCCACGAGGCACTTTATGAAGGCGGTGCCGACGTAGGCTACAGTACTTTTATGGGTGATCACGGTCTGTCCCTTGCAAAGCTTTGGGGCAGAGGCACAGAGGGCGTTGCCGCTTCTGCCGGCTACTACCGGAATCATACAGGCTGCTATAGTCTTACCGATGCCGTGGCAGAAGGTGACTATATTACCGCATTTAATTATTATGACGCCTCCTACTGGAGCGATGCTTATGCATACTTTACTGAAAATACTGTGTCCACGTCCCAAGGCTCGGCAGTTACCCTGACACTGCACGCCCTCGGGTACGATGCAGATTGGAATCAGGTTTCTGCCCCCTATACGGGCGCCTCGGTTAAACTATTAGGGACCGATGGCGAAGTATGGACTACGGCGGCAGAAGGAAAAGTGGAAATCCCCACCGCTCTCCTTTCCCCGGGCACATACTATGCAGTAGCCTATACCGACGCAAAAAGCATTGTTCCTGCCGTATGCAAAATTGAGGTTCTGGGTGTTGCGGCAGAGCCTATAGACGTATTTGTAACCATTGCAGACGGCGGCGATATCGTAACGGATAAAACCGG
>JAZNXY010000041.1:0-3508 GCA_045594105.1 Acutalibacteraceae bacterium
TACGCTGGGCGACAAGACCGTGAGCGTTGACTTTACCATCGCAAAGGCAGCAGCGGGAATCACATTTGCTCCTACCCCCAATACGCTGACCTACATCGGCGAAGCGCAGTATCTCATCAACGCAGGTGAAACGAACGTTGGAACGATGGTTTACAGCTTGACCGTGGATGGCGTCTATAACACAAGCATCCCCCAAGGCACAAATGCAGGCGATTACACGGTTTGGTATTACGTTCAGGGCGATGCAAACCATAATGACAGCGCAAAGGCTTCCGTGGCCGTTACCATCGCAAAGGCACCTTTGACTGTAACGGCTGATGCGAAAATCAAGTCCTACGGCGATGAAGATCCCACACTGACATACACGGCAGAAGGTCTGCTTGGTGGTGATACGCTGACCAGCACGCTGACCGGCGCACTGAGTCGTGAAGAAGGCGAAAATGTGGGATCGTATGCCATCACTCTGGGCACTCTGTCCGCAGACAACTACACCATTTCCTTCGAGGGAGCAGATTTTACTATCCAAGCAAAGGAAGTCACCGAGCCAATCGTAACTCTTGACCAGACGAGTTACCAATACGACGGCAACGTAAAGGAGCCCAAGGTTACCTCCATCGTTGTTGACGGTCGCACCTTGACAGAAGGCATAGATTATACCGTATCCTATGAGGACAACGTTTACGTTAATACTGAGGCAAAGGTAGTCATCAACTTCATGGGCAACTACGACGGTACATTCAAAAAGTACTTCACGATCACGCAGGATCCCGATACCACCGAGTTTGACGGAGAGTGGGTTACTGTGCCGAAGGCGCAGTAACCCAAATGCAAAATGCAAAGAGCAAAATGCAAAATTGGGGGACGAAATGGATAACGTAATTGAAACAAAAAGCTTTAAATTTGCGGTGAGAACAGTAAATCTATATAAGCATTTAACGGATAATAAAAAAGAATTTGTTCTATCGAAACAGCTTCTCAGAAGCGGAACGAGCATTGGTGCAAACGTAACCGAGGCACAAAAAGGACAAAGCAAAGCTGATTTTAATGCCAAAATGAACATAGCATTAAAGGAAGCGAACGAAAGCGAATATTGGATTCGCTTACTCTATAGAACGGAATATCTTACTAAAGAAGAATTTAACAGCATAGAAAAAGATATAAAGGAAATCATAGCAATTTTGGTTTCCATTTGCAAGAAAACAAACACATAATTTTGCATTTTGCACTTTGCATTTTGCATTGATAAAACCGGAGGTTTTATGAAAGTGACGAAAACAAGAAACAAACTAAAAATAATGGGGCTGGTGCTCGCGCTTGTGATGATGGTGAGCCTGCTTGGAATGTTTGGCTTGACGGCGAGTGCGGCAGACGGAACTCCCGTTGCCAAAGTAGGCGAAGTGGAATACACCGACTTTGCCACCGCAGTTGAAAACTGGACGGACGGTACTACGCTGACCCTGTTGGCGGATACCCCCGAATACACCGATAATATTACCATCGTCAATAAGTCCGTCACCCTCGACCTGAACGGATATGCATTGAATTTCTCCAGTACCGAAAGCAAGAAATTTATGGTTGGTGAATATGATGGCGCCGGAGGTAGCCTGACCATCCGCGACAGCGGCACCGGCGGTGCAATCAATGCGTATAGCTCTGCAGTGTATAATTATGGTACTGCGAACCTGCAGAACGGCACACTGAATGGCAGTGTACAGAATAATGGTACATTCAACATAACCGGCGGTAAGGTCATCGGCTATAGGCAATCTGAAAGTAGGTGGACAACAGCCATTGGCAACGACGGTACCCTGAATATCTCCGGTGGTGAGGTGACCGGACGGTATGCTGTTTGGGCTGGTTATGATTCTGTTACCAATATTTCCGGCAGCCCTGTCATCACAGGCAAGGACCAAGGCACCAATGGAGGTTCTGCCATCGGCTCCGGCAGTACTGATTTAGTCATCACCATTTCCGGCACCCCCACGCTGAAGGGCGGTTCACAGGGCGAACTTTATTCAGATTCCCCCATTACGCTGAACACCCAGCCTGCCGACGGTGAAACATGGCGTGTTTTAGGAACCGCAAAAAGTATCAGAGTCCACAAGGGCGTATTTGCCATCCCCGGTGAGGGCGTGACCTTGAACCCGGAGAAGTTTGTATCCCTTACGGAAGGCTACACAGTAAAGAAAAACATCAAAGGAGAGCTGGTACTCTGCGACTGTGCGACCGGTTTGGTATTCGTTTCCAACGGCGACGGTACCCACAATACCATCTGTAGTTGTGGAAGCGTGACCTTTGAAACTAATTTGGCTTGTTCGGGCGGTGTGGCAACCGATACGCTGCAGGCTTACTGTGAGTATTGTAACGCTTCTTACGGTGCGTTGAATCCCGATGTGCATTACGATATTACCGCACTCACAATGACTGCGGAGGAATTGGAAAACGCCTTGCTGGAACTGCTGAATGCAGGCGAAACAGATATTTCCATACTCCTTGCAGCCGAGCCGAACAAGGATATGCTCATAGCAATCAACACGGCTTTGCGTAGCTCAACCGCAGCTGATGGTAGTATCAGCTTGACCGTCGGCGGCGTCAAAACAATTCCTAATTGTGAGTTTATGGGCAACGGAAACCCCACAATTTCCAAGAATACCGATGTCTGTGAAGTAAAAACAATCACTTTGCCGAATGCAACCACACTGGGGATGAATGCTCTTGCATATTGCCGAAATCTGGAGGCAGTATATCTTCCGAAGGTGACGAACTTTGGTGTCTGGGCACTATATGATTGCGAGAATTTGAATACGGTTGTACTTACCGCAAGCGGAACAATCACGGCTGATTTTACATCTTTGGAAACAGAGTCGATTGATCTTGTATTAAATTGCGATAAGAAAAACGATGTTACGAACGGAAACGAATGGCAGAGCGTGACTTGGAAGTCAATCGGCTTTACGCACAACTATACTGATGGCATTTGCAGCGTCTGCGGTGAAGTCTGCGACCACAACGGCAGCACCTACACCGACAACGGCAACGGCACGCACGATAGGGTCTGCGACGAGTGCGGTTACGTGGAAGTGGATAATGAAGCACACACTGGCGGTACAGCGACCTGCACCACTCTGGCAGTCTGCGACACCTGCGGCGCAGGCTACGGCGAAGTAGATAATACTAACCATGATTCCTCCGTGAAATATGAAAACGGCTTCTGCGAAAACGGCTGCTATCAGCCCGCTACGCTGAACGAAAGCGGCTACTACGAAATCGGTAACGCAGGTCAGCTCTTCTGGTTTGCACAGCAGGTCAATGTAGAGGGCAACAGAGAGATCAAGGGCGTTCTTACGGCTGACATCGACCTTGAAAACAGACCTTGGACTCCCATCGGCTCGACCGGCGAGGAGAACAACAATTTCCGTGGTGTCTTTGACGGACAGAACCACACCATCAAGGGTCTGTACGTGGAAGGCGGCAGAGCGGGGCTGGGCTTCTTCGGTGAGGTCAGAAC
>JAZNXY010000042.1:0-17287 GCA_045594105.1 Acutalibacteraceae bacterium
CAGTTTTGTAGCCAAAATATTTTTTCTGCTCTCGCAGTTGCCAAACCGCAGTAATACTGTATGTCTTATAAGGTTTGGCAACAAAGAGGCAGGGAAAATATTGGTGAAAAACCGATTTCTCGCTATGTGAACGCTCCGAAATGCACACCTTCTTTTTTCTTGGCTCCCCTTGTCAGGGGAGCCGGATTGCCGAAGGCAAGACTGCGGGGTAGTTTGCGACAGCAAAACTCGGCGGAGTTGCTCAGCAACTCCAACTACCCTTCCGTCTTTTTTGCTTTGCAAAATGCCACCTTCCCTAACAAGGGAAGGCAAGAAAACGCCTAAAACAAAGAGAAGATACACATTTTTGTGTATCTTCTCTTTTTTACATATCATTCCGAATAATATCGTCTAAAGTTTCCCGTTTTACCACCACTTTTTCGCCGTTTTCTGTCAACATAATGACAGGCAAGCGAGGTACACGGTTATAGTTGGATGCCATAGAATAATTATACGCACCTGTGGTCAGCACCGCAACCAAATCACCCCGTTTGACCGAGGACGGCAGGGTGACGTTGGGCTGTAAAATATCGCCGCTTTCACAGTATTTACCCACCACATCGCAGGTGAGATCGCTTTTTTCGTTCATCTTTTCGGGACAAACCACCGTATATTCCGCACCGTACAGCGCAAAGCGGGGGTTGTCCCCCATACCGCCGTCAACCGACACGTAATTTTTATAACCGGGGATGCGTTTGACACTCCCCACCGTATAGAAGGTGATGCCTGCATCCGCCACAATGCTTCTACCGGGCTCTAAATGCATTTCGGGTACGGGCAAGCCCCATTTTTCGCAAGCGGCAAACACGTGTGCACCTACCTGGCGGATATTGTCCGCAATATCAATGGTGGGATCGGTATCCACGTACCGCACACCGTAACCGCCGCCAAGGTCCAGCTCCTCTGTTACGTAGCCGAGGGTGTCCCGCATTTGTGCAATAAACGCAAACATAATATCTGCCGAGCGGAAGAAGGTATCCGAATCGAATACCTGCGAACCGACGTGACAGTGAAAGCCCCTCAGAACGATGTGCGGCTGCTGCAGGGTATAGGCGGTAATGTCCGCCGCCTGTCCCGTTTCGATCGCAGAGCCAAACTTCGAATCCACCTGCCCTGTCGCAATCGCTTCATAGGTATGGGTATCAATACCGGGTGTGATACGAAGCAGTACCTTCGCCGTTTTTCCCGCTTTTGCGGCGGCAGCTTCAATGGCGTCTACCTCTTCCCTATGGTCTACCACAAAGCAGCCCACACCGAGCTCCAATGCCAGTTGGATTTCCCGATCGGTTTTGCTGTTACCGTGAAAATACACGGTATCCATCGGCACGCCTGCTTTATACGCCGTATACATTTCGCCCTCGGACACCACGTCGATGCCTGCACCGCACTGATGTGCCAAGCGGTACATTTCCATAAACGCACACGCCTTACTTGCATACAGCACCTTCGCCCTTTCACCGAACACCTCACGCATGGTGTCCACATACTGTGCGAAGTTATGACGGATACGGCTTTCGTCCATCACATATAACGGCGAGCCGTATTTTTCCGTCAGTTCACGGGCGGTTCTGCCTGCAAAGGTAAGCTGACCTGCAGCAGTAACCTCCAAGTTATCGCAAATCATATTTCAATGCCTACTTTTCTCATTTCTTCAAACAACACCGCTTTGTGCTCCTCTTCCATGGGCGTCAGCGGTAAACGGAGATAGTTTTCGCCATAGCCCATAGCTGCCGCAGCGGCTTTTACGGGGATGGGGTTGACCTCGCTGAACAGTGCATGGGTCAGCGGCAGCAGATCCAGCTGCAAGCGGCGTGCACCTGCCACATCACCCTTCAGGAACAGCTCGCACATTTCCTGCGTTTTGGCAGGCAATACATTAGAGAGTACCGAAATAACACCCTTGCCGCCTAAGGACATAATCGGGATGATCTGGTCGTCGTTGCCCGAATAAATATCCATTTTCCCTTCCACCAGCCGTGCGGTTTCCGCCACCTGCGACAAATCGCCGCTCGCTTCTTTGATAGCGGCAATCATCGGATGCTCTGCCAGCTTAGCAGCGGTTTTGGGCAGAATGTTACAGCCGGTACGGGACGGCACGTTATACAGAATAACGGGTTTGGTGGACGCATCCGCAATGGCGGTGTAATGTGCGATAAGACCGTTTTGGGTCGCTTTATTATAATACGGTGTAACAACCAAAACCGCATCCGCACCCACTTCGCACGCAAATTTGGTCAGATTCACAGCATACGGCGTATCGTTAGAGCCGGTGCCTGCAATGACAGGCACTCTGCCTGCTACCTGCTTTACCGCAAACTCGATAACATCACAATGCTCCTGATCACCGAACGTAGAGCTTTCGCCGGTGGTACCCGCAACAACGATTGCGGCAACACCTTCGGCAATCTGCCATTCGAGCATACGGGCAAACGCCTCGTAATCCACCGCACCCTCTGCGGTCATAGGGGTGACAATAGCGGTTGCTGCACCTTCAAAAATCGGTTTCATAATACATTCCTCCAAAAAAAATAACTGCTCACAGAGCAGCCATCAAAACGTAAAAGGCAGATATTCCACCCTTATTCTCGTTCTTGATAGCCCTCCGCATTTCTGCGACAACAACAGAAATCTTATTTCCTGCTGCCAGCGAGGTTTTTGCCAAAAACCCACTTCGGCACCCATACCTTTCACCGTTTCCACCGCGGCGGCGTTACAAAACGGGTACTTTTTATGCAGTGCGCCTCTATCTTTTAATGAGAATAGCATAAGTATTTATAAATGTCAACAGGAGGTGCAAACAAAGTTTGCATCTACGTCGATATTTTGTTCACAAAACTCGCAAAAACAAAATTATATGACAACTCCGTCGAGGTTTTGTTCACAAAAGTTATAAAAGACCTTGGCTCCCCTTGTCAGGGGAGCTGGATTTTTGCGTAGCAAAAAGACTGAGGGGTAGCCAATTTCACATAAAGAGAAACTACCCCTCAGTCTCGCTGTTGCTCGACAGCTCCCCTGACAAGGGGAGCCGAGAAGAAAGTCTTTGCTTCACTAAAATATCTATCTTCTCACAAACTCCGCTAAAATTCCTATCAATATCCCTATTGCAAATCCTGATAACCGTTACACCAAGCTGCTCCAACCTTTTGGTCCTTTGAGCGTCCTGCTGCATTTGTTCCGAAATATAATGTCCGCCACCATCAAGTTCAATCGCCAATCCTGCTTTTGCACAATAGAAATCAACAATATACTTCTCAATGGTTTTTTGCCGTTGAAACCGCACGGGATATGTTCGCAAAAACAAGAACCACAGTTTTCGCTCCCACGGTGTCATATTTTTCTTAACGTTTTGGCATGCGGTATGATTTCTTTTTTATAGTTTTTCATCGCTTTTTATTTTCCGACACAAAATCTGCTGAACACCTCATCTACAACCGCTTCGGTGGTGCGTTCGCCTGTCAGCGACAGAATATGCCCGATGGCACTGTCCACGCATACCGACACCGCATCGGCGGTCATACCGCAGGCGAGTGCCGCAAGCCCTTCCTCCAGAGCGGCGAGTGCCGCCGCTGTCTGCGCTCTTTGTCTTTCGGTGGCAAGCACCGGTGCGTCCGCTTGCAAACGGCAAACACCGGTAATGTCCTCAATGATTTTCACAAGGCGGTCTATCCCGTCATTGTTTTTTGCCGAAAGCTCCACAACAAAGGTAAAGGCGGCTTCAATTTCTGCTTTTTCTATCTGTTGTACGGTATCCGCCTTGTTGATAATGGCAACGGCAGGTACATCCTCCAATGCCTTTATCAGCGCACGGTCTGCGGTATTGAGCTTGGCACCGCCGTCAAACACCGCCAGCACCAAAGCGGCATCAGAAAGCCGTTGTTTGGCTTTTTCCACGCCAATTGCCTCTACCGTGTCCCCTGTTTCCCGAATACCTGCGGTGTCCGAGAGCTTTAAGGTGACCTCACCTAACCGCACCGTTTCCTCCACGATGTCACGGGTAGTGCCTGCCACATCGGTGACGATACTGCGTTCACAGCCCGCCAACGCATTCATCAAGGTGGATTTACCCACGTTGGGGCTGCCTACAATCGCTGTATCCACCCCTTCACGCAGCACCTTACCTGCATCAAAGGTGTCCAGCAGCCGTCGCAACGTGTCGGCGGCTGCAGAGAGGGTTTGCTGCAGCTGCTGTTCGGACAGGTCGGGAATATCCTCGTCGGGATAATCAATAAAGGCGGTAAACTGTGCCGCCAGACCGAGCAGGGTGTCCTTTACCCCCTGCAACGCACGGAAGATGCCGCCGCTGCGGGCGTTTAAGGCGGTGCGTGCCGCCAATTTGCCGTCTGCGGCAATCAGATCCATAACCGCCTCTGCACCTGTCAGATCCATTTTGCCGTTCATGAAGGCACGGCGGGTAAACTCACCCGCCTGGGCAGGTCTTGCGCCCGCTGCAAATACCGCACGCAGTACCCGCCGCAACAGATACACACCGCCATGACAGGAAAGCTCTACCACGTCCTCCCCCGTATAGCTATGGGGAGCACGGAACACGAGGGCGACACATTCATCTATATCCCCGTCCGCATCAAACACGTGACCGAACGCAGCGGTATAGCCGTCCATCGTTTGTATATCCCTTGTTCCACGAAACACCTTTGCGGTAATCGCACAGGCGGCTTCCCCTGAAATACGGATAACACCGAGTCCCGCAGGAGCAGCAGGGGTAGACAGTGCCGCAATCGTTTCTAACTGCATAATGGCTTTCCTTTCTGTTGTATACCAATGTCCGTTGCCTCCCTTGTGTAAGGGAAGGCAACTTTGTATGTACTTTTTAATGATACCACACTTTCCCCTGTTTGCAAATACATATTTTGTTGCCTTTTTGCATATACATCGCAGGAGAGGTGGTGCACCATGCGAAAAAAGCGGTTTTTCAAGCGGGTTGCCTGGGTGGCGGCGGCGGCATTTACTGTCTTTTTATGCGGACAAGTGTCAGCGGAGGGCGTTTTGCAATTCGGCAGGGATGCCGCTTTTTTGGCAGCATCCTTAAGCGAGCCGATAAACGGTGCCGCTCTTGTGGGAGAACGGGTCAATGCCGCTTTTACCACCACCGCCACCACGGTCCCCACCACCCTGCCTACCACTGCACCTACCACAGCCGTTGAGGTGTTGGCACCTGTCACTACTCCTGCAAAGCCCGCTGCGACAGGAACGGTGCTGGTACAAAATATGGCGGGTGGCGGCGATACCGTAAACGGTGTTTCGGTACGCAATCGCAGCGGCAAGGCCTTTGACCTTGCAAAAGAAATTGCCGCAGGCACAAAATTGGCACTCAAAAACACCAAAGATCCGCAGGTGCTGATTATCCACACCCACACCACCGAGGGGTATCTCACCTACGACACCGGCTTTTACCATCCCGCCGACACAGAGCGTACCTTTGATACCAAACGCAACGTTTGTGCGGCAGGTGCGGCATTGAAAGCGGCACTCGAAAAGCAGGGGATCGTCACTATACACGATACCACCGTACACGACAATCCGCAGTATACAGGGGCTTACGGCCGTTCGGAAGCCACCGTCAAGGCATTGCTAAAAAAATATCCCACCGTCAAGGTGGTGTTGGATTTACATCGGGATGCCATTTTGCCAAATGACACTACCCACGTAAAACCCACTGCCAAGGCAGACGGAAAAGCAGCGGCACAGATGATGATTATTGCGGGTGTGGTTTCCACCAAGGCACTCCCCCACCAAAAATGGCAGCAAAACTTTCATTTTGCACTGCAGCTGCAAAAATCGTTACAAGCCACCTATCCCGACTTAATGCGGCCGTTATATTTGGTCGGCTCACGGTATAATCAGCATCTTTCGACAGGATATTTGCTGGTGGAGGTGGGCACTGACGTCAACACCGTTGAGGAAGCGGTATATTCCGCAACACTTTTGGGCAATACTATAGCAAAACTGTTGAAAAGGTGAAAGTATGCGGAAGGTGTCGGCGTTTTTCTCCGCTTTTGCGGTGACGTTATGTGTTTTAGGACTGGGTGTCGGGCTGTTTACGGTGGGATACAATTCCAAAAGGGTGGCACAGGGCGAATATGCACCCAGTGCCTCCTACAAGCTGCAAAACGGTCAGTTTATCCTCACCGACGCTAACGGACAGTCGGTAACGTTGGCGGTGGTGGAGCAATCTGTCTCCGCACCCTTAACCCCTGCTCCCGCCAGGGTGTCCCTGCGGCTGTTACGCGGCGTTGCACTGCTTGCCGAAAAGTTAGCGGAACGGTTGGAATAAAAAAAAGACGATACACAGCGTGTATCGTCTTTTTTGGATTTACGCAATAGCGGTGCGGCCTTTAAGACCTGCGGAAGTCAACAGAATGTAGGTTTTTCCGGTAGCTACGGTCAGCGGTGTGCCGTCAACCTCGGTAAAGGTCAGCTGGTTGTTGGTGCGGGACCATTTGATATCACGGCTGGTGCCGTTGACAAGCAGGGTTCCCGAGCCGCTTGACAGTGTAAAGCTGATATGACCTGCGTCCTCCTGATACTTGTTGCCGTACATCACAATCACGTTTTTCACCGCAATCGGATTGCCGTCAGACGAGGCGTGTACGGGGGTAGAAAGGTTGCCACGGTGTTTTACATACACACCTTTTGCGGCATCGTATGCAAAAGAACTGGTGTAAGCGGAGGAAATGGCTACCTGCACCGAATTACCGACACCTTCGCCCTTTTTGTCGCCAAACACAAACGGCGATTTGGTAGCGGTGGTAGTGGACAGCTTGCGGCTCTTGATAGCGGCATTGATTTTTTCTTTGGTAAACACCTTCACGTGCTCGCTGTAGTTGCCGTTGAGAGATCTCAGCTCCTCGCTCGCTACCGTCAGACTGTCCAGATCGTTCACGCCGAGGGTGCGGATCAGTGCTTTGCCCTGCGTGCTGCCGCCGACGTGGCAGTAAACGGTATCCAACGCTTTCGCCATTTTGACAAAATGGGTACGTGCACTGCGTACCGGACCAACCTGATTGGGCACGTTTTCAATGCTGCCGAACACCGCCATAATACGGGGAATACCGCCTTCGGTTTCCGCTTCTACGTATAAATCGGCTTTATCAATATTTTTCTGCTGCAAGTACCCTTTATACCCCGAGTTGCCCACCATAAAGGCAATCGGACGGTTTTGCTGTGTCGTCAACGTTTCTTCGCCTGTCAGCAGGTTCATATACCGTTTGGGTGCTTCGGTGGTGGTTACGGTGGTTGTGGGGGTTTCGGAAGAAGAAAGCGAACCGGCTTCCCCTTCATTACAACCCGCAAACGAGAACAGCAGTACCACCGCCATTAACAGAGCGGAAAAACGAAACAGCTTGGATTGCATACAAAAAACCTCTTTTCAAAATCTGTTCACCGTTGTCACGGTTACACACATTATAGCGGATTTTGTCGCATTGTGCAATACCAAATGTTGGGATTATAAAAAAAACACGGTGCAACCGCAGGGTTGCACCGTGAAATGTGCCGTTACAGGGAGAACTTGCTCATATAGCCGACATAGCTCTGTCGGAAATCTTCGTTGCTTTGTGCTTTGATTGCCTTCAGACGTGCGTGGGTATCAAACGTACCGTGTGCGGTTTCGAGCAGGGCAACACCAACGTTAGAACAGTGGTCGGAAATACGTTCGCTGTCGGTCAGGAAATCGGTCAGGATAAAGCCGAGTTCGATAGTACAGTTGCCGCTCTGCAAGCGCATAATGTGACGGCCGCGGATGGTGTCGATAAGGGTGTCGATAACTTGTTCAAGCGGTTCGATTTCTATCGCCGCCTCGAGGTCTTTTTCCGCAAATGCCTGGACGGTATTATGGAGAATTTCCTCTACCGCCGCAATCAGCACACGCAATTCCTCTTTTGCTTCCTTGGAGAAGGAAATGCCTTTGGTCTGCATTTCGGTGGCGGTGTGCATCAAATTGGTTGCGTGGTCACCGATGCGTTCAAAGTCGCTGATGATATGCAGCAGCATAGCGGTGGTACGTGCGTCTGCTTCGGTGAGGTCACAACGGGACAACGAAACGAGATAGGTGCCGAGCTTATCCTCATATTTATCCAGGGTTTTTTCCAGACGGGAAACCGCTTTTGCGATCTCCTCATCGTAGCTTTCAAACAGCGAAAATGCCATACGCACCGTTTCGTCTGCGCTCTGTGCCATTTCGGCGGTGGTATCATAAGACTTGTCCGCAGCGAGAGCAGGCATGGTAAGCAAACGTTCGTCAAGCGCCACTTCGGGCTGTGCATTTTCTTCTTCACCGCGCACGATTTTATCGCACAATTTTTCGATAAGACCGATGCAGGGGAACAGGACAATGGTATTCACCACGTTGTAAATGGTGTGCATAATCGCGATAGATGCAGGGTCGGTAGCTCTTTCTGCAAATGCGGGTTTCATCAAATAATATACAAACAGCCAACCGGTCAGCCAAATCACCATGCCGATACATTTAATCAGCAGGTGAGAAATCGCCACTTTTTTCGCGCTTTTGTTAGTGCCCGGCAAGGACATGATCGCGGAAATACAGGTACCGATATTCTGACCCATAATAATCGGAATCGCGTTACCGAAGGTCACCGCACCGGTCAGGGATAACGCCTGCAAAATACCGACGGAAGCGGAAGAACTCTGGATAATAGCGGTAAACAACGTACCGATTAACACGCCTAGGAACGGATTTTGGAACGCCACCAAAATGTTACGGAACGCTTCGCTTTCTGCAAGCGGGTCCATAGCGCCCGACATCACTTCCATACCGTACATCAACACGGCAAAGCCAAGGCAGATAGTACCGATGTTCTGTTTCTTTTCTTTTTTGGAGAACATCAGCAAAAATGCGCCGACAAGTGCAATGATGGGGGAGAAGTTTGCAGGTTTTAACAGCTGAATAAAAATGTTTTTGGAAGAAATACCTGCCAAAGACAACAGCCAAGCGGTAACGGTGGTGCCAATGTTAGAACCCATCACCACGCTGATGGTCTGCGGAAACGCGATAAGACCTGCGTTAACCAAACCAACCAACATAACGGTGGTCGCGGAAGAACTCTGAATTGCCGCGGTTACTACCGTACCTACCGCCAGACCTTTGAAGCGGTTGTCGGTAATTTTTTGTAAAATACTCTGCATTTTGCCGCCTGCGGTCTTTTCAAGACCTGCCGACAGCACGTGCATACCATACAGGAAAAATGCAAGGCCGCCGCAAAAGGCGATAAGGCCAAAAATTGTCATTTTTACCCTCCGTGTTTCATCTTTCCTTCATCATACCGCATTTTTCCGTTTTACAAAAGTTAAATCTTTGTAAAATAATATAAAAAAGCAAGTATCCTTTACAATACTTGCTTTTCCGTTTGTTAAAATGCAAATTCTTTGCTATACCGTTCGTATGCCGTTCTATATCCTTCGCTGTTTTTATTTTTAATTTCTCGCAAACGTTCGTGGGTATCAAAAGTGCCGTGTGCGGTTTCGAGCAGAGCGACACCGACGTTAGAACAGTGGTCGGAGATGCGTTCGCAATCGGTGAGGAAATCAGTTAAGATGAAGCCCAGCTCAATAGTACAGCTACCCTCTTGCAAGCGTACGATATGGCGGGTACGCACCGTGTCAATAAGGTTGTCAATTACCTGTTCAAGCGGTTCAATGTCCGCCGCCGCAGAAAGATCGTTTTCAGTAAACGCCGCAACCGTATTGTGTAAAATACGGGTTACCGCTGTGGTCAGAACACGTAGCTCCGCAACCGCCTCGGCAGAAAATTCGATTTTTTTGGTTTGCATCTCTTCGGCAGTGGCCGCTATATTATTGGCATGGTCTCCAATGCGTTCAAAGTCGCTGATGGTGTGAAGCAGCATCGAGGCAGTCTGTGCATCGACATCGCTCAAGTTACAGCGGGATAGCTTTACAAGATAGGTGCCCAACGTATCCTCATACACATCAAGGGTCTTTTCATGACGCAGCACCGTTTCGGCAATGGTGGTGTTATATCCGTCGAACAACAGACCGATTGCTTCTCCCACCGTCTGCTCGGCAACCGCCGCCATAGCTTTCGTGGTATCGTATGCGTGTGCTGTCGCAACAGCGGGCACGGTCATCAGCAATTCGTCCATAACCACCTCGGGCAATGCATTTTCATCCTTGCCCTTTATAATCATACGGGACAGCTTTTCGAGCAGTCCTGCAGCAGGGAACAGCATAACGGTGGTGGCAATATTGAAGAGCGAGTGTACCACTGCGATGCCTGCAGGATCAATAGCCGTATCTGCGAATGCAAAATCCGCAAAAAGATTAGCAACACTCCACACCGTAAGCCATGCAACCGAGCCGATAGAGTTAAACAGCACGTGTACCACCGCAACCCGTTTTGCGTTTTTGTTAGTGCCCGGCACCGCCATCAAAGCGGAAATACAGGTGCCGATATTCTGACCCATAATAATCGGGATAACGCTGCCGAAGGTAACGGCACCTGTCATAGACAACGCCTGTAATACACCGACAGAGGCAGAAGAGCTTTGAATGGCAGCGGTAAACAAAGCACCTGCCACCACACCTAAAATAGGATTCTTAAATGCGGTCAGAATGCTGACAAACTGCGGCATTTCCGCAAGCGGCTCTACGGCACCCGACATCATATCCATACCGAACATCAGCACAGCAAAACCAACGCAAATCATACCGATGTTTTTGTTTCTGTCTTTTTTAGAGAACAACAACAAAAACGCACCGATAAACGCAACGATGGTGGAGAAGTTAATAGGTTTCAGCAGTGCCATAAAAATGTTGTCCGAAGAAATACCCGACAAAGATAAAATCCATGCGGTCATGGTCGTGCCGACGTTAGAACCCATTGTCACGCTGATGGCTTGGGTTAGCGACATAATACCTGCATTAACAAGACCGACCAACATAACCGTCACCGCAGAAGAACTTTGAATAACCGCAGTAACTGCCGCGCCGACAGCAAGACCTTTTACACGGTTGCCGGTGATTTTTTGTAAAATGCTCTGCATTTTACCGCCCGCCGTTTTTTCCAGACCTTCGGACAGCACGTGCATACCGAAAAGGAAAAAACCGAGGCCGCCTAAAAGCTTCAAAATGTTAAAAATATCCATATTTTGTATCGCTTCCTTTCTTTGTACGGTATCAGTGTACGCCTTTTGGTGTTAAAAAAGAAAGCAAAAAACCGTTAAATTTTGTAAAAAGGACACAAGCGATGCTTGTGTCCTTTTTTATCACAACATTTTCAATAATCTTATGTAAAACGCCACCGTATCCACCAGGGTATCTACGGGTACACGTTCGTTGTTGCCGTGAATCATTCTGCGTTCTTCCTTTGACAGACGCATAGGGGAGAAGCGGTATACCTTATCGGTGATGCGGCAATAGTGGCGGGAATCGCTGCACGCCATCATCAGATACGGAGAAACCACCGTGTTATCAAAGGTCTGCCGTACCGCCGTTTCGATTTTATCCCATGCGGCACACTGTGTGTCCGAGCTGATAGACGGATTCATACCGCCCACCACCGACACCGTAACGGCATCGTTCTTTATAACCTTTTTAATATAGGATACCGCACTGTCAATGGTGTCACCGCAAATCAAGCGGATATTTAAGCCGACCTTGCCTTTGGGGGGCAGTACGTTATACGCATCGCTGCCTTGCATACGGGTGACCGCCACGGTGGTACGCACCAACGCATTCAACTCACCGCCCGACAGCTTACAAATCATATCGAGGACAGGCATAAAACACCACAGGTTCGCAAAAATCAGACGATACAGGAAGGTGGACCGTCTGCCCAAGGTGTCAAATAGACCTGCGGCAGGGGGTGTCAGGCGACGGGGGAAGGGGTGGCTTTCAATGTCGGTAACCGCTTTAGAGAGCTTACCGAGCACCGTCTTCGGCGGCGGTGTAGAGGCATGTCCGCCATTGGACAACAGCTCTAAATCCATCGAAACACTGCCTTTTTCGGCAATACCGATAACCGCACACGCTTGTTTTACACCGGGGAACACGTTTTCCACCACCGCACCGCCTTCGTCCAAAACGAGAGCGGGGATAACGCCGTTTTGCTCCAGATACGCAACCATTTCCTTACAGGAATCGCCGTCGATTTCTTCTTCGCCCGAGAAGGCGAGATACAGGTCGTTTTCGGGAACAAAGCCCTCTTTTAACGCAGCATCTGCCGCTTCCATGACACCGAGCAGGGTGCCTTTGGTGTCCAGCGTGCCTCTGCCCCAGACAACGCCGTTTTCCACAATGCCCTCGAAAGCGGGCTTTTTCCAGCCGTCTTCATCGACAGGCACCACGTCATAGTGTGCCATTAACACCGAGGGGGCTTTGTCACTTTTGCCTTTAATATGAAAAAGCAGACCCGTTTTACCGATTTTCTGAAAATCGGCGGCGGCAACCACTGCAGGAAAACGGTCAAACAGCAGTTTTTCAAACTTTTCAAACTCTTTACGGTCAATCAAACTGTCATCACGGTAGGAAACGGTCTTACACCGTATCATCTCTACCATATCGGCAATGATTTTCTCTCTGTCCACCACAACGGATACGGTTTTGACCGCTTTTTCGGGTTGGGGGCGGAACAGCAACGCACGCACAACAATCACTGCCAGAAAAACAACCAACACAGCCGCTATACCGAGCAGAATATATGTCATATTACACCCAACCTTTTTTATACATCACACGTGCGGCGCCGAGTGCGACCAGCACGCCGACCGGCACCAGTACACCTACCGAGCCCGCCAAGGACGGTACGGCAAGGAACAAAACCACCATAAAGATAAGCGGTGCCAAGGAAAGCTTCCAGTTTTTGCTGATATACACCACCGCCAAGCCGCCAAACAGCGAGGGCAGGATGTTATCAAAGGCGGGCTTTAACGCAGGATGCTCTAAAACAGGGGTGAGCAAGCTCAAAATTGCCACACCGAGTGCCAACACCAAGGTGGTGACAATAGAGGAGGTGGCAACCGCAATGGTGGATACCACTTCACCCTCTTCGGTATCGGGCTTGACATTTGCATTTTCCATAGCGGTCAATGCGGCAGGTGCTTTCAAGCTTGTAAGGTTACCTGTCACAAAGGACAGATAGGTACCGCCCACACCGAGCATGGGGGTATAGGTGATAACCTCAATCACGCCAACCGTCCAGAAGATAGGCGCAACGCCTAAAAGACCTTTCAGCACAGCCGTGACGGGCGGCCACGCATTATACGCCACGCAAATGGCACACGGAACCATCAGCACCACCAACACGGCGGTCCAGATCCAGATTTTTCCGTATCTATCGGTATCTTTCATATAGTCACGCATCTTCTTAACCCCCAATCACAGGCGTAATCACAGCGGCGAACACCATAGCGCCCACCATGCTTACAGCCATCGCATAGGTCTCCAGCCATTTCATACCGCATTTTTTGATAAGCAGACCGCAAATGGCCATAAGCAGTGCGGAAACGAGCAGCACAAACAGCGGAATAAACCCTTTCAAACCGTTGCCGACATCCGCAAACACCAGACCTAAAAATGCGGAAATCATACCTAAAAACAGCGAGGTCATAAAAATGTCGCTCCATTTGCTGTCACGGCTTTTGAGCTTTAACATACCGCCGCGAATCTTTTTCATCAGAATGGGCGGCAGAATGATAGAGGGCATAATGCCAAGGGTCATTACCCACGCAATAGCGGCATACACCTTCGGGTCGGTAATCATTTCGGACAGCTCGGTCACGTTCAACGCATTGGCTGCAGCGGTTGCCGCAGGCAGCTCATAGGTCAATGCGCCGATAACGCTCATACGAATCCACGGCAGCGGAATACCCAAAAACTTTGAGAGGGTAATGATGCCGATAAGGATCGAAACAGCGGGTGCAACGGTAAACACCGCTGTGGAAATCACCGTTTTACGCAGGGTGGCGGTCGCCATACCCAGCTCCTTGCCCCGACGGTATGCACGAATCAGAAAGAAGAAGGATTGTGCCAGTACAAACACAATAACCGCACCTGCAATCAGGTACAAAAGAGTACTGTTAACACTGAAGCTCATCGTATTATCTCCTTATTTGAAGAATTTGTCCCAGATACCGACAATAAACAATGCAAAAATAATCAGCGGCAGGATGTAGGACATATACACACGCATCCAGTTATGTACTTTGATACCGCTGCCTTCGTTGGCTTCTGCCTTGAAGTTTTTCCAACCCCAGCCGTATTTTGAGGTACAGAACACCGCAAATACCAACGAGCCGACCGGCAGTAATATGTTACTGACAATGAAATCTTCCAAATCCATAAGGTTAGAGCCGGCACCCAGCGGCGTAATACCGCTTAACAGGTTAAAGCCGAAAACGCAGGGCAGACACAAAACGAGCATTGCGGGACAGCAGATAAGGCAGGTCTTTCTGCGGGAGAAGCCCGTTAAATCCATCATCATTGCAATGATGTTTTCGAACACCGCCAACACGGTGGAGAATGCCGCAAAGAACAGGAACACAAAGAAGAGACTGCCCACAATTCTGCCGCCGGGCAGGTTGGCAAACAGGTTAGGCAACACTTCAAAAATGAGGCCGGGGCCGCCCTGCAGATTGCCGGCAGCATCGGTAAGCGGTACATTGTACGCAAAGCAAGCAGGGAAGATGATAAGACCCGAAGTGATAGCCACGAAGGTGTCGAGAATACCCACGTTGACAGCTTCGCCGAGCAAGGAATGGTCTTTTTTCAGATAACTGCCGAAAATCGCCATCGAACCGATACCGAGCGACAAGGTGAAGAACGCCTGATTCATCGCATTGACAATCACTCTGCCGATACCGACCTTTTTCATGTTTTCAACACTGGGCATCAGGTAGAATTTCAAACCTTCGCTGCTGCCGGGCTGCAGACAGCTGTACACCGCAAGACCGACCATAATGAACAGCAATGCAAGCATCATATACTTGGTCACACGTTCGAGACCTTTTTGCAAACCGATAGAGCAAACCAAAAAACCGCCGATAATGATAATAACGGTATATATCAGCATCGTTTTCCAGTCGCCGACCATATTGCCGAACGCCGCACCGATAGCCGAAACATCAAGACCGACGAAATCGCCTTTTGCGGTGTTGACAAAGTACTGCAGCATCCACCCGCAAACAGCGGTGTAGAACATCATCAACAGCCAGTTACCTGCCATGGCAAAATAGCCGTACCAATGCCATTTCTGCTTGGGCTGTTCCAGTGTTTTGAGCATTTTCACGGGGCTTTTCTGACTCGCACGACCGAGAGAAAATTCCATTGCCATAACCGGCAAACCCAAAATAAATAAAAACAAAATGTAAAACAGGACGAAGAAACCACCGCCGCTCGCCGCAACCAACGACGGAAATTTCCACACGTTGCCAAGACCGATGGCGCAGCCCGCTGACAACAAAATAAAACCTAATCGACTTCCTAATTTTTCTCTTTCCATATAAACCCCTCCAAGGTCAACAGATAAATGTAGTATAACATAGGTATATATGGAAAGGCAACCTTTTTTTGGTTTGCGTTTTCCCCGTTGTTGTGATATAGTGTAAAAAAGACGGATAAGGAGTGATAGTATGATCTACCTCATTGAAGACGATAGCAATATTCGGGAGCTTGTGGTATATACCTTAAACAGCACCGGCCTGTCCGCCGAGGGCTTTTCGGCACCGTCGCTTTTTTGGGCAAGGATGAAAACCGAAAAACCCGATCTGATTTTATTGGATATTATGCTTCCCGAGGAGGACGGCCTTTGCATTTTACAGAAATTGCGTGCCTCCTCCGAAACACAACACATTCCGGTGATTATGCTGACCGCAAAAGCGTCCGAAATCGACAAGGTGCGTGGCTTTGAATACGGTGCAGATGATTACATTGCAAAGCCGTTCGGTGTGATGGAATTGGTGGCAAGGGTGAAGGCACGTCTGCGTGGTGTGCAAAAGCCCACCGAAGAATATACGGTCGGTGCGGTGTACGTTTGTCCGAAAAAGCACGTGATAACCGTAAACGGCGAAGCGGTTTCGCTTACCCGCAAGGAGTTTGAAATGCTGTGCTACCTGCTCGAAAACCGTGGCATGGTTTTGACCCGTGACCAGATTTTGAATCACGTTTGGGGCTATGCCTTTGACGGCGAAAACCGTACGGTAGACGTACATATCCGCACCCTGCGGCAAAAGCTCGGCGGTGCAGGGGATATTGTGGAAACGGTACGTGGTATCGGCTACAAGGTGGGATAAACGATGAGAAAAAAGATTTTCTGGAGCTGTTTTTCGGTCTCCTTTATCGTGCTGTGCGCCGCTTTGGCAGCGGTATACGGTGTGTCTGTATACGTGTACAAAAAACCGCCGATGGCTTTTTTTGCGGAGCTGCTTATTCCTATCGCTTGTATCGCACTCGGTGCTCTGCTTCTCTCTTTATGGCTGTCCTCTTGGGTAGCAAAAAGTATTACCGAACCCATTAACCGCTTAAATCTCAACAATCCCGACAGCGAAAGCTTATACGCAGAGCTGTCTCCGCTGATTGCCCGTATCCGACAACAGAACCGTCTGATCACACAGCAGCTGGAAGAAATGCGCAAGGAGCATGCCGCACAGGATGCGATGCGACGGGATTTTACCGCCAATGTGTCTCACGAAATGAAAACACCGCTGACTTCCATATCGGGATATGCAGAGCTGCTCAAAAGCGGGATGGTGGATGCTGTCGATGTGCCTCGCTTTGCGGGCAAGATTTATGACGAAAGTCGCCGCCTTACCACCCTTGTGGGAGACATTATAAAACTGTCCCAATTAGACAGCAAGGAAGTAGAGGTTACTATTGAGGATATTGACCTTTTCGCCCTGTGCGAAGGGGTGATTTCCCATCTGGAAATGGCGGCAAAAAGCAAAAACGTCACCTTCTCTCTGCAGGGAGAACGGGTAACGGTACACGGTGCGGAGCAGGTGGTGGAGGAGATTGTATACAATCTCTGCGACAACGCCATTAAGTATAACAAGGACGGCGGTACCGTTTCGGTCACTATACGGCAGTACGTCGATGGGGTAGAGCTGAAGGTAAAGGATACCGGTATTGGCATTTCGTCAAAAGATCTGCCGCATATTTTTGATAGATTTTACCGTGCGGATAAAAGCCATTCCAAAGAAATCGGCGGCACGGGACTCGGTCTTTCGATTGTCAAGCATGCGGTGCGTTTCTTAAATGCCAC
>JAZNXY010000043.1:0-4527 GCA_045594105.1 Acutalibacteraceae bacterium
CAAGCGGCTTGCGGTTGGCATTATAGATTTCCACACCGTGTACGTGACGCGGGAATAAGCGGATGTAATCAATGTAGAAATCCTCACGGAACGGGTGCGCATGGATAACCAAAGCGCCGTTATCTGCCAAGAAGGTCAAGCGTTCGCGGATTTCCATTTGTTCGTTTTCGGGGTGCGCGAGCCACCACGCTTTATCTAAGCCGTAAACGAGAAAATCAGCGCCTTTATAATACATTTCCACGCCGAAGAAGACCGCAATACCGCACTCTTCACCGATTTTCACGGCTTCTTCGTAGTCGCTGAACAAAAACTGCACACGGCTTTTGTAGGTGGGAAATTCTTCGCGGTGGGCGCCTATATAATGGTTGGTAATGAAGATGCCCGCATACCCTTGCGCCTTATAAAATTCTACCGTTTCCTGCACGCTTGCCCGCGCACAACGGCTGACGGGGGAAGTGTGGAGATGGGTTTCATAGAGATACATAATTTTCAGTCCTTTTTGTTGGTAGGTTTATTATAGCAAAAAAGGACGAGAAAAGCAATTGTTATATGGATTTGTTGGCAGATTTTTAACGGCACTCACCCTCTCAGGGTTCGAATCCCCCGAACGGAAAAAGAGAGTGCCAACCTTGCGGTCAGCACTCTCTTTTTTGGCCCGCCCGGAGGGATTCGAACCCCCGGCCTTTGGAATCGGAATCCACTGCGATATCCAGCTTCGCCACGGGCGGATATTTTCTCTCTCCGGCTATACATTCTACACTATTTCCCGCACCTTTGCAAGTATTTCTTTTTCTTTCCAAAAAAATAAACCTTTTTTTGTTTTCCTATGGAAATTTTTGCCGATTTCATATATAATGAAAACAAGTGTTGCAAAGGAGTGTTTTTATGCCTATTCAGTTTTTGGAAGACAAGAAATTATTCACCGTCTCTACCGATAATACGACATTGGCGTTTTCGGTCTTTGATTGTAATTATCTGTTGAGTCAGTATTACGGCAAACGCATTCGCCCTGCGGACCTTCTCCGCTTATGGCAGCCGGGTGCGTCGGGATTTACTCCCAACTATGATGGCGCATTTAACCACCGCCATGCGTTGGATGTCATACCCACCGAATATCCGTCCTACGGCGGCGGCGACTACAGAGAGCCCGCTATTGGCGTGGAGTTTCCGAACGGCAGCCGTCTTTTAGACCTGAAATATGTGTCCCACACCATTGAGAACGGCAATGTAGAACCCGACGGTCTGCCGGGTCTTTCCGGCGGCGACCAGACCTTAGAGGTCACCTTGCAGGACGCATACAGCGGCCTTACGGTTGTGCTTCGTTACGTTACATATGAAAAAATCGATATTATTACCCGCAATGCACGCATTGTGAATACCACGGGTGCACCTGTATCGGTTACCCGTGCATTGAGTGCCTCTATCGATATTGCAGAAGGTAAGTTTGATATGATTTCCCTGTACGGCGGTCATTGTTGGGAACGTCAGGTGTGCAGAGAACCGTTGCGTCACGGCACCCAATCGGTAGGCAGCCGCCGTGGCACCTCCAGCCACCACCACAATCCCTTTATCGCATTGGCAGCACCGCATACCACCGAGTTTACCGGTGAAGTGTATGGTGCGGCACTGATCTACAGCGGTAACTTTATCGCAAGTGCGGACGTGAACTATCAAGATTCCGTTCGTATGCAGATTGGTATTCACCCCACCGATTTCCGTTGGAAATTGGAGGCAGGGGAAACCTTTACCACTCCCGAAGCAGTGCTCACCTATACCGACAAGGGCTTAAATGCGATGTCCCAAAGCTTCCACAATGCGGTGAAATATCATCTCGGACACACCAAATATCGCAACAAAGCACGTCCTATCGTTATCAACAACTGGGAAGCAACCTACTTCAACTTTAACGAAGAAAAGCTGCTGGCCATTATTGACAGCTGTAAGGGCCTTGGCATCGATACCTTTGTGTTGGATGACGGCTGGTTTGGCAAGCGTGATGACGACCATTCCTCGCTTGGCGACTGGTTTGTAGACAAAAACAAACTGCCCAACGGGCTGACACCGCTTATTGAAAAATGTGAGTCGCTGGGCATGACCTTCGGCTTGTGGTTTGAGCCCGAAATGATTTCGGAAGTCAGCGAACTGTACAAAGCGCATCCCGATTGGTGTATGCGTCTCCCCGACAGACCTTATTGCCGCGGCAGAAACCAGTTGATTCTTGACCTTTCTCGTGACGATGTAGAGCAGTATCTCGAAAAGGTGGTTGGTGATATCCTTGCTAACAACCGCATTTCCTACGTGAAATGGGATATGAACCGCCACTTTACCGACGTGTATTCCACCCAGTTGCCCGCAGAGCGTCAGCCGGAAGTGTTCCACCGTTACATGCTGAACCTGTATAAATTGCTTGGCAATCTTACCAAACGCTTCCCCGATGTGCTGTTTGAGGGCTGTTCGGGCGGCGGCGGTCGTTTCGATATGGGTATGCTGTACTACGATCCGCAGATTTGGACCAGCGACGACAGCGATGCTATCGAACGCTTAAAAATCCAGTACGGTACGTCCTTTGTGTATCCGCCGCAGGCGATGACAGCACACGTGTCTGCGTGTCCCAACCACCAGGTTGGTCGTGTCACCCCATTTAACACCCGAGCGGCTGTGGCGATGAGTGCCACCTTCGGTTATGAGCTGAATCCTTTACAGCTGTCTGATGAGGAACGTGCGGAAATTGCCAACCAGACGGCACTGTACCACAAAATCCAGCCCATTATTATGGACGGTGACTTCTACCGTGTGGTGGATCCGTTTACCGAGAACAGCTGTTGCTGGATGTTTGTCACCCCTGACAAAGACGAGGCGATAGTGACCTATGTGCACAAGCTGCGCTCCCCGTACTGGCATCGCAGAGTGAAATTTGTCGGTTTAGATCCCGAAGCTACTTACCACGTAACCGAACTGCACGGCGATTTTGCGGCAGATCTCGGCGGCGACGAGCTGATGTATGCGGGCTTTGCCATCCAATGTTGCAATGACTTTGATGCAAAAGTATTTATGTTGAAGAAGCAGTAATGTGGGCGCGACTTTTTTCGATTTTTGCCGCAGGCAAAATGTGCGCTATCACAAAGGCGCACAAGAAAAAATGTCGACGGAGTAGCGTTTGCGCTACTCCAGTTGTAATGATTTCACCGCAAAAGTGTATATGTTAAAGAAAATCTAATTGAAAAAGGCACTGCATTGGACCGTTCCCAAACAAATGGACAGAAAAATAAACACTCTGTCGTAGAATATCGCTGAATTAGGCGGCTTTGCTCCGTATTTCGTACGGAGTAAGGCCGTCTTTCAGGTTAATGCGCTCAAAATTGTAGAATTGAACATACTCCGCAATCGCTTGCTCAACCTCGGCACGATTGGAAAATTTCATACGGTGTAGGCATTCGGATTTCAGTGTTCCAAAGAAATTTTCCATTGCCGCATTGTCATATGGACAGCCAGGACTGGACATTGACGGTTGAATGTGGTATTCTTGTGTCAGGTCAAAATATGCTTGGGAAGTGTATTGTGACCCTTGGTCACTGTGGAGAGCGAGTCCATCAGTGACCATTTCTTTTTGTCTGGCTTCTCGAATGGTATCTGTAACCAAAGAAGAGGTCATATCGTTGCCAATGCGGTAAGCCAACACCATTTTGCCGCACAGATCGACTACGGCACACATATACACCATCCCGCGAGCTGTTGGAATGTATGTAATATCCGTTACCCAAAAACGGTTGGGTTTCTCCTGATCAAATTGTCGATGAAGCAGATTGGGATATTTGTGAAGAGCTCGCTGGTAATGCATATATGGTCTGCGGCGACGCACTTGTGATAGCAAATCATATTTGCGCATCACTCGCAAAACAGCTTTTAGGTTCACGTGTTTGTGCTTGACCGTGTTCAACCAGCGATGCATACGGCGATATCCATACGTTTGCTTGCTGATCCGTTGTCCCTCAGCGATCAGATCTACCAGCCATTGATCTTTGCTCGGTTTGTTTTGTCGCTTTCGCCAAGCATAGTAGCCACTACGGGATACCTCAAACAAGTCGCACATTGCCTGTATACTGTATTTGCCACGAAAACGCTCAATTACACGATATTTTAGTTTCACCTCCTCCCAACTTCTGACAGAAAATTTCGCAGTAATTCCACCTGCATACGCAGTTGTACCAACTCGTTTTGTTGACGAACACTTTCGTTCGCAGCATCTTTTTTTGGTCTCCCTTTCGGCCGCAAGATATACCCTTGCGCAACCTTTCGTTCTTTTCTCCTTTGGCGCGCAACCAGTTGTTCTACCTGCTCTTTTGTTAGCCCAAAACTTTTTCCAATTTCACGATTGGTTTCTCCTGCCGCTTTACGACGAAACACTTCGTCTGTTAAATGTTCCACTTTTATATAACTTCTAGGCATAACTTAACCCCCTGTCGTAGTTTCTAATTCTACAACAGGGGGTGTTTTTATTCAATGTCCGTTTTTCGGGATATAGTCCAA
>JAZNXY010000044.1:0-2006 GCA_045594105.1 Acutalibacteraceae bacterium
CAGTTAACATTGCCGGTACAGTCAACGGCAAGAATGCCGAAATTAGCTCCAGAAGCAGCGAAGATGTTACTCTGTACTACACCTTCCCCAAGACCGAGGAGCATAAATGTTCACCTCTGAAGGTGGATGAGGTCAAGGCTACCTGCGACACCCACGCGATCTGCAAAAACTGCGGTGAGCGGTACGGTGAGCTTGCTGAGCACAGCTTTGGAAGTGCGTGGGATTACAAGGATGAAAAAGGTCATGCGCACAAGTGTAAGGTTTGCGGTATTCAGGATACGGTTGTTCCCCACAGCGGCGGTACGGCAAAATGCGGTGAAATGGCAAAATGTGCTGCATGCAAAGCAGAATACGGCGAAGTAATGCAGCATCAGTGGAGCAAAACGCCTGAATACACCGATAAAAACGGTCACGCGTATAAGTGTACAGTATGCGGAGAGCACGATACCGTTCAGGCTCACACCGGCGGAACAGCAGATTGCAAGAACAAGGCAAAATGTTCCGTATGCGGCACCGAATACGGCAAAACCGGCGAACACAAATGGACCACCCAGTGGGACTACACCGATGCTAAGGGCCATGCACATAAGTGCACCGTTTGCGGCGATCACGACAGTATTGTGAAGCATACTCCCGGTGCGGCGGCAACCGAAACATCTTCACAAAACTGTACCGTTTGTAATTATGTAATTGAGCCTGCAAAGAAGCATGAACATAAGCTGACAAAAGTTGCCGCTGTAGATCCCGACTGCACAACTGCAGGCAAAGAACAGTACTACGTCTGCGATGGGTGCGGAAAGATTTTCAGTGACAGTAAGGGAAGCAAGGAAATCACAGATAAAGACAGTCTGGTCATTTCCGCTGCCGGTCACAAGGATTCCAAGTGGAAGTCCGATGCGGATGTACATTGGAAAGAGTGTACCGTCAAAGGATGCGGTGCGATAACTGTGGAGAAAGAAGCACACGAATTCAACAAAGCAGGTAAATGTACCGTTTGCGGATACAAATCCGGAGATAAAACCGATTCTGGCGCTACAACGGACGTGCCTCAGACAACGGATAAACCGAATGAGCAAGACACCACCGTTCCGGGCACGCCGGATGTAACCGATGATCCCGGCGAAAACACTACGGCCACGCCCGATACCGGCGATGTAAGCACACCCGGCTCCGACAATGGAAATAATACCGCAATGCTGATCGCGGTGATTGCTTCCGGAGCGATAGCTCTTGCCTGCATTATCGTTGTGGTTGTGGTGATTGCCAAGAAGAAAAATGAAAAAGCAGCGAGGTGAGGTCATGAAATGGCTGTTCATCGGGCTTGGAGCCGTATTTACCGCCGTGATCGTCGGCGGCGGCATTGCGGCACTCTGCCGCAAACATCCCGAAAAAAGCAACGATGATATAGACGGCGGCGTTGTCAAACGCTACTGGACGGATGCGCCGAAGGTGATCGAATCCAATGAAATTGTAAGTTTCCACTGTGAAATCTCCCTGATCGCGGCATGCGATGTGGATGACCTCGGGCACCGTGTATACACACTCAATGCAGAACTGAAAGACGGCGAGGTGCTTATAAAGTATGATTGGCGCGAGCGCGGCGGCGAAAGTGACAAGGCTGAGTATAAGGCAGATGCGGATTTCATGGTGCATCTGCAGGAGATCGTTACAACATACGACTTCGCCAAACACAACGGTTATTACCATACGGTCAGTGGTCTGCCTGATATGTATGGCGAAAGCTTGGATATCGTCTACGGCAGCGGCGAACGTATTCACGTCCATGACAATCAGAGCGGCTTCCTGCCCCTCGAGGCTTCAAGGGCACTTGTCATGCTGTTCGGTGCGGCGACTAAATTAGAAAACAAATAAATTTTGAGGAGGATCTATCATGTCAATCTTTGATAAGCTGAAGAAAACCGTGCAGACTGCGGTAAAGTCTGCCGCAGCATCTGCTTTTGCAGGGGAAGAGACCTTTACCTTCGCGGCACTTCCCGAAAGTCTTG